>DATNQT010000406.1:0-12526 GCA_036703885.1 Candidatus Sericytochromatia bacterium | reverse complement strand
AATCTGCGATCGCGCCTTTCTCCCTCGCTTTGGGAACTTCTTGCCAAAGCAGCTCAGGAGGCTCAACAACGAGGCTGGCATCTTTACCTGGTGGGGGGAGGAGTACGAGACTTATTGCTAGCTGACGCGGCTCAGAACCTGTTGCTAGAAGATATTGACCTAGTTGTGGATGGCTTTCATCGCTCTGCCGATGTTGGTGCCGGGGTAACCCTTGCCGAGGCGCTTCAGAAAATCTACCCAAACGCCCGATTGGAAGTTCACGGCGCTTTTCAAACTGCTGCCCTGTTGTGGCACAACGATCCCATCCTCGGCTCTCTTTGGATCGATATTGCCACTGCGCGCACTGAGTTCTATCCTTACCCTGCAGCTAATCCGGAAGTCGAAGCCAGTTCGATTCGCCAAGACCTTTATCGGCGGGATTTTACGATTAATGCAATGGCGGCACGGCTGACGGCGTCTCGTGGTGGGGAATTACCCCTATTGGATTTCTTTGGGGGTTTGCTCGATTTGCGATCGCGTCAAATTCGAGTATTGCACCCTAACAGCTTTATCGAGGACCCTACCCGGATTTTTCGAGCGGTGCGGTTTGCCGTGCGATTGAATTTTCAAATTGAACCTCAAACCGAAGCCTATATTCACTATGCCTTAGAGAGTGGAGTTTACCAGCGATCGCTGGCTGAGAATACCAAAGCTCCAGCTCTCCAAACGCGGCTGAAAGCTGAACTTAAGTACATTTTGCAGGCTCCCTACTGGGAAAGCGCCCTACAACAGCTATCATCCTTAGGGGCACTACAGTGTATCCATCCAACTCTAAAGCTGGACGAGCGGTTATGGTGGCAGGTGCGTCTAGTTGATCGTTGGCTGCGACGGTTTAATCGCCATAAAAGTATCGAACACTGGCAAATGCGCCTCGAAGTATTAATTGCCCATCTAGAGCCAGAAGAACGCTCTAAGGTGGCAACCAATCTTCAGCTACCGATAGACAGTATCGAGCGACTCCAGCAACTGGAGCTAGCACAAGTAGAGGTTGTTCAGTCTCTTCCGACACTTCAGCTCAACAGTGAAATCGTCCAGTTATTGCGCCAATATAAGCTACCAACCTTAGTTTTGCTAGCTGTGCGTAGTTCCAGACCGATCAGGCGAAAACTCTGGCAATATTTCAACACCTTGGCTGATGTTCAAGCTCCGCTAAATGGCAACGATCTTAAACAGTTGGGCTATAAACCCAGCCCACAGTACCGACAAATTCTGGACGCACTCTTAGCCGCGACACTGGATCGAGTAATTCGCGATCAAGCAGACGCTATGGCTTTTCTGGCAGAACATTATCCTCTGCCCGAAAAGAAGTGTTAAGTACTTAGTGGTGAGAGGTTGATTTTGGAACAGAGGGCATTTCAATCCCGATCTGAAAAAGCTAATTGCGAACCACTAAGAGGTAGCATATGTTGGAAATCGGCAAGTAAACTTTCATGAATTTGATGACCCAAACTGCCCTACATAATGGCAAATATGTCCTCGATACCCAGTGGGGCAAAGAAATCTTTGAGATTACCTACCAAGCAACTAACACTGAGTCAGGTCAAAGGGTCGTCATCAAAAGCTTTAGCGAAACTCTAAGGCAGCATCCAGATTTTGACCAATTTAAGCAGCAATTTTTAGAGTTTGGCGATCGCTTGCGCCGCTGTCAACATCCAAATCTCGTTCGGGTACTCGACTGTTTTGAAGACGGCGGACTGCCCTATTGGGTGATGAAATTTATTCCAGGGCAAACTTTAGCTGAACTAATCCAAGCGGATGTGCTGCCAGAAGCAAAAGCGGTTGAATATATTCGTCAAATTGGTGACGGCTTGATTGTGCTTCATAAGGCGGGTTTGCTGCATCGGGATATCAAACCGGAAAACATCATTCGGCGTCAAGACACTGACATAGTAGTGCTATGTGAGTTTGGGATGACTTGTGAGTTGACTCCTGGGATGCTACAAACCCACGCTAATCTACTTTCAGCAGGGTACGCGCCTCCAGAACAGTATTCCTTTGAGGAGCAACGTACAGCGGCGACAGACATCTACGCTCTAGCGGCAACTCTCTACTGCTTGCTGACGGGACAGCCACCATTACCAGCACCCGTTCGGGAAACGCTGCGTACCCAAGGGAGTGAGCTCCTTTTCTCCCCAGACTTTTACCCCAACACCCATAACCTTAGTCCATCTGTTAAACAGGCAGTCTGGCAGGGTTTAGAACTATCTGCCCAAAAACGCCCTCAAACAGTAGAAGCTTGGCTTTCCCTCTTGCCCAAACGAGAAGTTGGCTCTACCCCCCCTCAACTCCCACCACTGCCCGAACGCTCAGTCGCCCAGCCTAAAGCTCAAAACGATATCAAACCGACTTCTACGAATAGTAAAACTGCCCAGGAACCGACACCGGAGAAAATCCCAGCACCTCAACCCGAACTAGCTCAAAACCTGGTAACACAATTCAAAACTCCGAGCCGAGAAACTTTTCCCACTGGTACAAAACTTAAAACTTCCAAAGCACGTCAAGGATTACCCAAGCCAGGTGAAGCCCAACTCTCCCGTTCCTCGAAGGGGTTCCTGAAGGGTAGGGGATCGCTGCTACGGGCGCTATTGATCACAGGTGCGATCGCCGCATCAGCAGGAGTGGGATTTGGCTTTGCACTGCGGATTAACGGTCCCAATCAACCGGGTTCTAGCTTCTTACATACTGACCAATCCTTCCCTCCTACCAGCAACTGGCCCCTATCAGAACCCCGACTTTAAAGCAAAGCTTTGTCCAAGGAGGGATTACGCAGTAGAAACTACGGGGTAGGATTACTTCAAGACTCGCCTGTCACCCTACCACCTCGCCACCTAAAACCTGCCACCTTGACAGGGCTACTCCCCACTCCCCTTGATAAGCACGTTATAATTTGTTGCGGATACTAAAGAAATCTTTCCATGAGTAATTCTGTAATTCACGCCTTTTTTGTTGGCAGAGCTGTGGCTCAAGCACTGAACGAGCAGGTAGAAGATGCCCTTACCAATGCTCTAAGCGAACTCGGAAAATTTGACGCAGAGCAACGAGAGCGATTGCGGCAATTTAGCGATCGAGTCATGGAACTTGCCTCCCGTGAAGCCGAAACAACTGTGCGCGGACGGACTACCACCGCCATTGTGCCGATTGGCTCACAGTCGGGTGACCTACAAGCAACTATTGATGACCTTCGTTCTGAAATCGCTCGTTTGCGTGCTGAGTTACAAAACTACCGCAACCAATCGGTTTAGAACAATAAAGAAAGCCTCAACTTAGTTAACTTTAGATATCTAGTTTAGGGGGAAAATTAAACAAGTAGCTAAAGCTTATTCTCTACATTATTGCTCTTGCAACTTTTGCTTAATAAATTTTTTGAAAAACTATTTTAGGAACCCGAGTGTCTGCTCTTTCTAAAGACTCTGTCAACCTCAAGCAATATAAGGAACGCCCGGTGACTAGCCAGGTTGACCCAGGTAAGGCATATAAAGACAAAGCATATCGTTGGAATCGGGAGAACTACTCCCGTAAACGGCGATTCATTGACATTTGGGGATTCGTTTTAACCCTAGTAGCGGGGTCGTGGCTCGATAGTAAACCTTGGAGCTATCCAGGGGGCTTGACTGAGGAAAAAAAAGCAGCCCGACGCAGAAGGCAAGCCATTTGGATTCGAGATACATTCTTAGACTTGGGACCAACATTCATCAAAGTTGGGCAGCTATTTTCCACCCGTGCCGATTTATTCCCCAGCGAATATGTAGACGAACTTTCCAAGCTACAAGACAGAGTACCTGCCTTTAGTTATGCTCAAATTGAATCCATCATTAAGCAAGATTTAGGTAAGTCGGTTAGCGAACTCTTTCTGAATTTTGACCCTATACCCCTTGCTGCCGCTAGTCTTGGGCAAGTTCACAAAGCCCAGCTAAATACCCTTGAAGACGTGGTGGTCAAGGTACAAAGACCGGGCTTGCGGAAGCTGTTTACTATTGATTTACAAATTCTCAAAGGCATTGCACGTTATTTTCAAAACCATCCAGACTGGGGCCGCGGTCGAGATTGGTTGGGAATTTATGAGGAATGCTGTCGAATTCTTTGGGAAGAGATAGATTACATCAGTGAAGGTCGAAATGCTGATACGTTTCGGCGCAATTTCCGAGACGAGGATTGGGTCAAGGTTCCCCGCGTCTACTGGCGATATACCTCACCACGGGTTCTCACCCTTGAATATCTTCCAGGAATTAAGATTAGCCATTACGAAGCTCTAGAAGCCGCTGGTCTGGATCGCAAGTTAATTGCTAATCTTGGGGCAAAAGCTTACCTTCAACAACTGCTCAATGATGGCTTTTTCCATGCCGATCCCCATCCTGGGAATATTGCTGTCAGTCCAGAAGGAGGTGCCCTGATCTTCTATGATTTCGGCATGATGGGGCGGATTAAGACAAATGTGCGCGAGCAACTGATGGAAACCCTCTTTGGCATTGCCCAAAAAGATGCCGAACGGGTTGTTACTTCCCTCGTTGAATTGGGGGCACTCTCACCCGTTGACGATATGGGTCCGGTGCGGCGGTCAGTCCAGTATATGCTGGATCATTTCATGGATAAGCCGTTTGAGGAGCAATCAGTAAGCGCAATCAGCGAGGACCTCTACGAAATTGCCTACGACCAGCCTTTCCGATTTCCTGCAACATTCACCTTCGTAATGCGAGCGTTCTCGACACTGGAAGGTGTCGGGAAGGGTTTAGACCCGGAGTTCAACTTTATGGAGGTGGCAAAACCTTTTGCCTTACAGATTATGACGAACGGTAATACTCCAGACGGTAATAGCTTCCTCAATGAACTGGGACGCCAAGCTGCACAGGTTAGCACTACGGCTTTGGGCTTACCTCGACGCATTGAAGACACGATTGATAAATTGGAGCGAGGAGACCTGCGCGTTCGAGTGCGGTCTATTGAATCAGACCGAATCCTGCGACGCATTAGCAGCATTCAGTTGGGAACAAACTATACTTTACTCATCAGTGCGTTCACTCTGTCGGCTACCATCCTGCTTGTCAGTGGGAAAATCGGGCTGGCAGTGGTCGTTGCGTTTTTGGCAGCTATTGCGGCATTTGCTTTAATTCGCTTGCTTAGACGCCTCGATCGCTTTGATCGTATGTTCTAATTGCAGTAAAGTTTTTGATCCAGTAAACAATCTATGAAATGTCGCTTCGCGGGTCTCACCGATCCGGGATTACTTCGTAATTTCAACCAGGATAACTACTATATCGACCCTGACGGACGCTTTTTTATTGTTGCCGACGGTATGGGTGGCCATGCTGGAGGGCAAGAAGCCAGTCAACTTGCCACGGAAGCAATTCAGGCTTATCTAGAGCAGCACTGGCAATCGCAAACTGAGTCTGCGGAGTTACTGGAGCAATCGCTCTACGAGGCAAATCAGGCGATTCTTGAAGATCAAAAAAATCATCCAGAGCGCTCAGACATGGGTACTACCGCCGTCGTCGTGATGTTCCGCAACGAGCAGCCTTGGTTTGCTCATGTGGGTGACTCTCGCCTCTATCGGTTACGCAGCTCAAAGCTAGAGCAGATAACGGAAGACCACACTTGGGTAGCCAAAGCAACGAAGGCGGGTGATATTACTCCAGAGCAGGCTCGGATGCACCCTTGGCGTCATGTGTTGTCTCAATGTTTGGGTCGTCGAGACTTGCAGCAAGTTGATGTCCAACCGATGGACGTGCAACCAGGTGATCGCTTACTGTTGTGTACTGACGGTCTCACTGAAGAACTCACCGATCCCTTAATTGCCTCCGATCTCCAGCCTAGTCTGAGAAACGAAGAAGCTGCTACTAACCTGATTGAGGCGGCAAAAGAAAAGGGGGGAAGAGACAACATCACCGTGGTGATTGTTGAAATTGACGACGTAAGTAATGACAGCTAGTTTTAGACGGTGAAGCCTGGATTGACCGAGCCAGAGTGACTCTGGCTCAAAAATTAATCAAACCTACGTACTGTAGTTGTGGAACAATCCAGGCTCGGAAGAATAAATTAATCAACTACTGATAGTAGTAAATTTGCAAGAATCTTTCGGGAGGATGAGGAAAGATCAGCCCTAGGAGTAAAAGATATTACAAGATACAAAAAAATGTAAAAAATCGCTCCTAGTTAAAATTGTTGTTAGTCGGCTTCCCTCATGACTCCTTCGGCTCTAAATCGCTCCTCTAAAACTGACCATATTCTTGTTGTAGATGACTCTCCAGATAACTTATTCCTTGTTCAAACAATCTTAGAAGAAGAAGGGTATGAAATAACCCTAGCGGAGGATGGTCGAGTTGCCCTAGAGCAGATTGAATTGTCTCCACCTGACTTAGTGCTACTGGATGTGATGATGCCAGATATGGATGGCTTTGAAGTTACCAGGCGCATTCGTACCAACCAAAAGTTGCCGTTCATGCCGATTTTACTGATCACCGCATTTGATCAGCCGAGTGTAGTCAAGGGACTGGATACAGGTGCGGATGATTTTATTCGCAAGCCAGTAGAAGTGGATGAATTGCTGGCGCGGGTGCGATCGCTTTTGCGCTTGAAGCACGCCATTGACGAACGAGAGCAAATTGCCCGTCAACGAGAAGACTTTGTCTCCTGGATGACCCATGACTTGCGGACGCCGATAGTTGCCGCAGAACGGATGCTGATGCTTTTTCAGCAGGGGGCGCTGGGAGAACTCTCACCAGGAATGGACGAAGCGATCTCCACCATGGCTCGCAGTAACCGCAACTTGCTAGCTATGGTAAACACCTTACTAGAAGTTTATCGGTATGAAGCAGGTCGTAAAAATCTGATCTTCTCCCCGGTAAATCTCCAAGAGTTAATTAAGGAAGTAATCCAAGAACTTTCTCCTCTAGCCAATGAGAAAGGACTGCCGTTAAAGTACGAGATTGAGGATAGTGTCAACAGCAAAGTAGTTGGAGATCGCCTGGAACTCCACCGAGTTTTCACTAACTTGATCGGAAATGCCATCAAGTTTACAGACAAAGGCTTAATCGAAGTGCATCTGAGTAATAGCCCCAACCCCGATGAGCCTAAAGCTTCCTGGGTACTTGTGGAAGTTCAAGACACGGGTCCAGGTATATCTCTAGAAGACCAAAACATCCTGTTTGAGCGGTTTCGTCAGGGTAGCCATAAACGCTCTGGTAGCGGCTTAGGACTGCATCTGTCTAAAAGGATTGTAGAAACTCATCAAGGGACGATTGAACTCAAATCCGATTTGGATAAAGGCAGTTTGTTCATTGTGCGCCTACCTGCTCATCAAGGCTGAGTTTGAAAGTACACCAGAACTTATTAGAGTGACTCCTAACCCCTAACTCCTATTTTCAAGCTAAATTTGTGTAAAGCCAGCTCTTCTAGGGCAAGACCTTATGCCGGACTCAATGTCACTGCGTGATCGCTACTTGGGGTTAATTGACGAGATTGTCCAAGCTACGCTAAAAGGGAAAATCCGCTCCAAAGAGCAGGTTTATCAAATGCTGTTGCAGGGGGTTAGCACCGGAACTGGGGAAATCTTCGAGCGCTGTCTGGAAGAACAACTCAACATTATCCAGCAGCAAGTAGACAATCCAGTTAGTGAAATCAAGCAAGCTAAAGCCACCCGGATGCTTAGGGCACTGCAAACCATCAGTAGTGAATACTCACGGGTACAGAAGCAAAATCGGGTCTCAGAAGCGATCACAACTGCTACTCAAGCGATTACTACAGCTAGCTCAGGCGATCGCCTTACCGCCTTACTACGGGCGATCGATCCCAATCGGCAAGAGGTACTTAACTTACAACAACTGGCTCAACTGGCAAAAACTTTACAGCAAAAGGCATTAGAAAATCCTGACCCAGACAATGCAAGAGAAATTCAGCAACTTTCAGCAGGCATTACGGCAGGTTTGGCATCCTGGCAGCGATTGGAAGATTATTTAGTGAGCTGGATTTACGACCAAAGCCGAGGAGCGATTGGATTTGAGGGATTGCCCGAACAGCGTGGTCCTTGGGCACTATGGGCAAAACAGCTCAATAGTCCTCTACCGCAGTCACTGTTTCAAACTCTAGCCCGGAATCATTCGTTGAACGAATGGCTAGATAGTCAGCCAACCTGGGGACTGGGTGATTGGGTAGAGTTGGCAGTGATTCTCCAGTGCTTGCAACGGGGATTGGTGAATTGGTTTGACAAAATGGTGTACGACTCAAAGGTGGGAGCGAAGCTATCGATTTCTACCTTTATCGTATTTGCGGTACTTTGGTCACAGTTAGCCAGTGCCTTGAATCAAGTTGTCGCTAGTACACAGCAAGATGCGATCGTTAATGGCTGTTTTCAGGTCAGTTTGCAAATTCTTCGCGCCTTCGCCCAACGGGCGTACTTTCCTCTCTATGGTGGTGTCTTTGCCTCTTTAAGCGGCAACTATCTGCGAGATGCACTGCACTACCTAGATGAACCCTTACGCCGAGTTGAGGGAACTCAGGAGAAAGCGCGGATTTTGACATTATTGGGTTATTCGCTACGGGCACAAGGTCAGTATGACCGAGCAAATTCTTTTCATCAACAAGCGTTAGATATTGCTCGCGAGGCTGGCGATCGCTCTTGTGAGATTGCTAATCTCAATCATCTGAGTCGGCTGTGTGTTGCTAAAAGAAATTATGCTGAAGCAATTAATTACAGTCAACGAGCGTTAATGTTTTCTCGTCAAACGGGAGACAGGTTAGGAGAAGCCAATGCATTAGCTAACTTAGGCTATAGTGAGGTGTTTCAAGCCAAGCAGCTAGCACAGGTTGAACCAGAAGTTTATGAGAGTGCCGTTCACTATCTGGAGCAAGGTTTGCAATTGTCAGAGCAGTTGGCTGATGGACAAAGTAAAGCCATGTGTTTCAGTAGTCTGGGAATTGCCTATGTTGTGATCGAACAGCCTCAAAAAGCAGTCAGCTACCTGGAACGAGGCTGGCAAGCTGCTCAATTCTCTGGAGATTTGTACCTCCAAGGCGTCAACCTAGCCTACCTAGGTGAAGCTTGCTACAGTCTGCAAAATTATGAGCAAGCCATCTATACGGGCAGCTTAGGCGCTTATCTTCTAGAGCAAATTGGTTCTGATGATTGGCGTAAACCAGCAGGATTACTGACCATCTTAAAGGGTCAATGGGGAGACGAAGCCTTCCAAGCTCTGTTAAGCCGGGAGCGAACAAAAATTATTGCAGTCATTGGGGTTGATGGCTATGACTACATTCCCCAATTACTGGAAAAATATCGAGATTCGATGTAACTCGTGCCAGTTCGCTAGTTTCAAACCGTACCTGAGTAGAGAGGCGTGGTTTTTGGCAGCAGCAATTCTTGGTTTAGGTCGGCTAACACATTTACCTCAGGAATTCTCCTTTTCTGTCGAGCATTCTGAGTCCATGCCTCGTTGAATGACAACACGTTTGACGTTTTGAAGTCCAACGCATGAGGCGGGTCCTGTACAAATGAAGCTGAACCTTGACCATAGGACTTAACCAAGCTAACTAGCCAGGGCAAGAAGTCTAACATTTCTTCGGGTAGTACGGTTAACTCGAAGTGCCAATCTTGATTAAGCCCTCGGCAGTCTCTTCTCCACTTAGCGGCTGTGGCTATACCACCACCTTTGTTGACAGATACTCGAAGAATAAACGGACGTTCAGGAATTAATTCATCAGGTGCCGTGTAAACATAAATCCGTAAATAATTCAGCCGTTGTTCGTCATCTATCCAGGACGCCATCGGCGGATTACCGGTAGATGAACTACCGTTAGTAATGCTCACTGGTTCTTTCATCGCCGCAGCAAAGAGAGAGTAAAACTCACGCCTTAGCTGAGAAACAATGCGTATTGCTTCTGGAGTCATGGTTACTAAACCTTTTGAATTTCTATCGGTTACAAAAAAGAGGCATTTTTATCGGCATAGCTTTATTTAACGCAGTTACCCTCTATAGCGGGAACGCCTCTTCTGTTGCTTGTGCCTTGCAATTAGTTTGCGCTTGCGTTTTTCAATGGGTGTTTCAAAGTGGCGATGCTTCCTCATGTCTGGGAAAATTCCTGCTTTGGAAACTTCTCGCTTGAATCGACGGAGAGCTGACTCAATTCCTTCATTTTCACCAAGAATTACTTGGGTCATCCTATCTCCTTCTCTCGTTGACTTAGTTAATAGCGCTCTTTGTTGCGAACAATTCAGTAGTAAACCGAAGCGTGAAAAAGGGCAGATTCAGAGTCTGCCCTTAAGACCTCAGAGTTGAATTTTTAGTTTCAAAGCTTAAGGGTGTTCCAAATTAAAAAGTATACTCTGTGGGGACAAGTTGCTTATCAAGTCATGAGTCTGAGCGATTACTTGTATTGACTCGCGCTTCATTAAACCACCCAGCAGTGATAAATTATTTTTGGGTAGTCCCTAATTACGTCTTGATCTATTATTATTGCCCCAGCTACCACCAGAAGGTCTTCTTTCTTCACGAGGTTTAGCCTTGTTAACCTTCAGGTCACGGCCCATCCACTCAGCCCCATCAAGAGCTTCAATTGCAGCGCTTTCTTCTGCCTCTGTTCCCATTTCGACAAAAGCAAAACCACGCCTGCGACCTGTCTCTCGGTCTGTAGGTAACTGAACTCGATTAACAGTTCCGTATTCTGCAAAGACCTGGCTAAGTTCATCTTCGGTGACCTCATAGGAGAGATTGCCGACGTAAATTGACATAAAATGCCTCTCGCATCAGAGTATTTAGAGAACTAGATCCGGAGAGAGGCTTGTCAGTGATAAAAAGCAAACTACGCAGCCGAATTTAATTTCCCCCCCTACAGTAACACAGAAGGAGAAGGGGTTAGATTATTCACCCCCGATCTTTTGCTAAAGCCATCAGAAAAAGCGAGTTTAGACCAAGATGAAGTCCCGTGAAATATTCACATTAGTCGAGTATTGCACGACAGCGATCAAATCATCGCCAAACTAAACCCCAGTATCGACAGCCTTTCCTGCCAGCCGCAAAGTTACCTGTTATGAGGGAGTATTGGTTAATGCACTCATAACACCTGGCAAATAATCAATTCCTATGGACAATCCTCGCCAGTTGGCATATATAGCACTTCGGGACATCCACAGGCAGGGGGCTTATACTGATATTGCCCTCGACCGAGTGCTACGCTCTGCTCAATTAAAGAGTGCCGATAGCGGAGCGAGTCAAGAGCGAAGCCCAGATCGCGGTTTAGTGACCGAATTAGTTTATGGGAGCGTGAGACGACAGCGTACCCTTGATGCCTTAATTGACCAACTGGGTAAGAAAAAAGCTCACCAGCAGCCCCCTGAGTTCCGCACCATCCTCCATATCGGCTTATACCAGTTACGCTACCAGGAGCGAATTCCTGCCTCTGCTGCTGTTAATACCACGGTTGAACTTGCTAAAGAAAATGGTTTTAAAGGACTTGCTGGTGTAGTTAATGGTTTGTTGCGGCAGTATGAGCGTTTAGCGGCGTCTGCTGACCCTTTGCAGTTACCGATGGAACCGATAGAGCGTTTGGGTGTCTTATATAGCTTCCCCGACTGGATGATTCAGATGTGGGTAGAACAGTTGGGGATAGAAGAAACCGAGCAGCTTTGTGAATGGTTGAACCACTCCCCAGCTATTGATCTGCGAGTAAATCCCCGGCGAACGTCAATCGAGGAGGTTGAGGCAGCGATGCAAGTAGCAGGCGTCGATGTGCGGCGCGTGCCGCCGCTTCCTCAAGCTTTACGAGTGCTTGGTGGTACAGGTACGATTCAAAAGTTGCCTGGGTTCAATGAGGGCTGGTGGACGGTTCAAGACAGCAGCGCCCAATTAGTGAGCCATCTGCTCGACCCGCAAGTCGGAGAGGTGGTAATTGATGCCTGTGCCGCACCAGGGGGAAAGACAACCCATATTGCGGAACTGATAGGAGATGAGGGCAAAATTTGGGCGTGCGATCGCGCTGCCTCTCGCCTCAGAAAACTCAGAGAAAATACCCAACGGCTGCAATTGCGATCAATTCAAATCTGCACAGGCGACAGCCGCAATTTCTCTCAATTCACCAATTCAGCAGATCGAGTCTTACTCGATGCTCCCTGTTCCGGTTTAGGTACGCTTCACCGACGCCCTGACATCCGCTGGCGCGTCACACCAGCTACGGTACAAGAACTTTCGGTTCTCCAACGGGAACTTTTAGAACGTGCATCTACTTGGGTAAAGCCTGGGGGAACCCTTGTTTATGCTACCTGCACGCTGCATCCCCAGGAAAATGAAGATGTCATTCAACTCTTTCTTGCTCATCATTCCCACTGGAAAATTGAGCCGCCCCCACCTGATTCACCTCTGAGTGCCTTCTCAACACCACAGGGCTGGCTTAAAGTCTGGTCTCATCGACACCAGATGGATGGCTTCTTCATGGTGCGGCTGAAATTGGAGCAAAATCAAGCCTAGAGACATCCTCTACATTTCCTTGACAAAATGGTGAAGAA
>DATNQT010000405.1:0-19308 GCA_036703885.1 Candidatus Sericytochromatia bacterium | reverse complement strand
GATCGATGCTCTTAATTTTGACGGCGGCAGCTCAACTGGACTTTATCTAGGTGGTCAACTCCTTGATCGCTCTCCCTACACAGCTGCCCGCGTTCACAATGGGTTAGGCATCTTCCCTACGCTTCTTCCCTAAGAGGGATAAAGTAGAAACAGACTGTCGATTACAAAGATAGCTGAATCAGGAAGAGCTATAGTTCTTGTAAACCAAACTTTGTTGGCGCGATGCACTAATAAAGTTATGTAGTTTAAGTAACGAGGTAAGGGGTTTTGTTTAAGGCTTGTTTAAAACCAAATCTTTACAATATGAAGACTTGATGTAAGTAGGCTGATTTAACCGGCTTATTAGTAACCAAAACCTGGCTCATTTGTTATCTTGGTTTGAGGTTAGATTACTTTCTTGTGTCTAATCTCAAAAAAGTAGTATCCAACCAACGATTTTTACCTCAACTTTATAGCCGTTCTCAGGAGAAAAAAATGGTTAAGTCGCAAGAGGTTTCTCAAGTTCCGGCACTCACCCTACCAACATCCCTAGCTACTGAAGGCATTACTGCAACAGAACTACGCCCTTGGGGATCGTTCACCGTTCTCGAAGAAGGGCGAGGATATAAAATTAAGCGGATTGAAGTAAAGCCCGGTCACCGTCTTAGCTTGCAAATGCACTATCATCGGAGCGAACATTGGATTGTCGTCTGCGGCACGGCTAAAGTTACTTGTGGTGACCAAGAGGTAATTATCCATAGTAATCAGTCCACTTATGTTCCCCAAGGTCATAGTCATCGTCTAGAAAATCCAGGTGTCATCCCTCTAATTTTGATTGAAGTTCAGAATGGAGAGTATTTGGGAGAAGACGATATTATTCGATTTGAAGATGACTACGCCCGTAGCAAACCAGCTACAAAGTGAATTCTGAGGGCGCTAGATCCAAGCCTGAAGATGCTCCACTCACAACATCGCAGGTTGTGACTAGAGCTTGAGAATTACCATAAATCTCTCAGCATCATCACTCTCATCTCCAGCACACTTTTAACCTACTACTAGTTAATCAGACAGTTGCCGTGCGTATTGAGGCGCTGTCTATTATACTTACGTCATCTGCTATTGTTGAGTTTATTAAAGGTAGGCTAACTGTTTACTTTAGACTCTAATTCCACTTAAAGTACATAGATGTAGGCTGAAGGCGCTATTGCCTTGGCTAGTCTGAGTATTGTAGTTCTGATGATTAATCTTAGTAAAGCTGCTGTTGAGGAGATTAAACGCTTACAGTCGAGGCGTCAAAATTTAGAAGCCAGATTACGCTTAGGTGTCAAAAGAGGGGGGTGTGCAGATTTTTACTACACCATTGACTTTGATAAAGAGATGAATTCTGGCGATCGCATCTACGAGTGTAGTGGTATTTCTGTACTCGTAGACCAAGACAGCTTCAACTACATCAACGAGCTAACCCTAGATTACTCAGAAGATCTGATGGGAGGAGGGTTCCGCTTCCATAATCCGAACGCAGTTGAAAGCTGCGGTTGCGGCAACTCCTTTCGTATAAGCTCCTGAGATTTATACAAATCTTGGCATTCAAATTATTAAAAAATTGACATTTGTACTCAAATGTCGATATACTTAGAATTTGTGAATAAATAGACTCCAAAGCCAGCTGTACAAGCCGTAACTCATGCCAACTATCCAGCAGCTCATTCGTGACGAGCGAGCTAAAGCTAAGAAGAAAACTAAGTCACCTGCACTGAAGCAATGCCCACAGCGTCGTGGGGTCTGCACAAGAGTATATACAACAACGCCTAAGAAACCGAACTCAGCACTGCGGAAAGTGGCGAGAGTTCGTTTGACTTCTGGTTTTGAAGTAACGGCTTACATTCCCGGTATCGGTCACAACTTACAGGAACACTCGGTTGTGATGATCAGGGGAGGTCGTGTCAAGGATTTGCCGGGAGTCAGATACCACATCATTCGAGGAACGCTAGATACTGCTGGCGTTAAAGATCGAAAACAGGGACGTTCAAAGTACGGAACAAAGCGTCCTAAGAAAGCTTAAGGTCTATCTGCTGTTAGCAGTAACCCCAAGCATTGTCAAACATCATTCAACGTTTTACTAGGTTTCGGCTATGCTGAATGAGTAAGCTTGAGTTTTCCACTGGAGTAGCGCTTGAATGAAGCGCAGCATTCGCAACAATGGAGAGCGTAAGCTTTTCTTTGAAACCTACAATGTAATCCGATCAGACCCATGAGCTAAAAGCAGTATCACCTGACGGGTGGAAATGGGTCTGCTCGGTCATCTCTCAACTGTCGCTATTGTCTTTTTTAGGCTTACTATGTCTCGTCGCTCAGTTATTAAAAAGCGTCCCATTCCTCCTGACCCTGTCTACAACAGCCGCTTGATCAGCATGATCGTGCGGCGGATTATGCGTCATGGCAAGAAATCCATTGCTAATCGTATTGTCTATGACGCCATGAAAACAATTGAAGAACGGACAGGGGGCGACCCTCTAGAAACATTTGAGAGAGCCGTGCGGAATGTGACCCCTTTGGTTGAGGTAAAAGCTCGCCGCGTCGGTGGTGCAACCTACCA
This sequence comes from Candidatus Sericytochromatia bacterium, assembly GCA_036703885.1. Lineage (GTDB taxonomy): Bacteria > Cyanobacteriota > Cyanobacteriia > Cyanobacteriales > Coleofasciculaceae > CADCTM01. The sequence goes on along the minus strand of DATNQT010000405.1, from coordinate 16,733 downwards.
AGTGCCGATGGAAGTCAGATCTGACAGAGGGACTACTTTAGCACTGCGATGGCTGATTCGGTTTTCCCGGCAGCGTTCTGGTCGGACAATGGCTAGTAAGCTAGCCAATGAACTGATGGATGCCGCTAATGAAACCGGAAACGCTATCCGGAAGCGGGAAGAAACTCATCGGATGGCAGATGCAAATAAAGCGTTTGCACACTACCGCTACTAATTGCTGACTAGTGAAACCCTCATTAGTGTGTTCGGATCGCACTCATGTCCGCAAAGACGTAAAGATTTAAACAAAGTATAGAATTGTAAACAGATAGCAATGTGTAAAAACTTGCGGCAGAGATAAGGAGGTAGCTGTGGCACGTACCATCCCGCTTGAGAAAGTACGCAATATCGGGATTGCAGCCCACATTGATGCGGGCAAGACAACAACAACAGAACGAATCCTGTTTTATTCAGGAATCGTTCACAAAATCGGTGAAGTCCATGAAGGAACAGCCGTAACGGACTGGATGGAGCAAGAGCGGGAGCGGGGAATCACCATCACTGCCGCAGCCATTAGCACAAGCTGGAGAGACCATCGAATTAACATTATCGATACACCAGGTCACGTTGACTTCACGATTGAAGTTGAGCGTTCGATGCGGGTATTGGATGGCGTGATTGCTGTCTTCTGTTCAGTGGGAGGCGTACAGCCTCAATCTGAGACAGTTTGGCGGCAGGCAGATCGTTACAAAGTGCCTCGAATCGCGTTCATCAACAAGATGGATCGAACTGGCGCTAATTTCTTCAAGGTCTACGACCAGATTCGCGATCGTATGCGGTGCAATGCCGTCCCGATCCAAATTCCCATTGGAAGCGAAAGCGACTTGCGGGGAATTGTTGACTTAGTTCGGATGCGAGCCAAAATTTACGCCAACGACCTCGGAACAGACATTGAAGACACTGAAATTCCGGAAGAGGTAAAAGAACAGGCTCAAGAATACCGTACAAAGTTAATTGAGTCTGTTGCCGAAACCGATGAAGCTCTAATCGAGAAGTACCTAGAAGGCGAAGAACTGACCGAAGACGAAATTCGTCAAGCCCTTCGCAAAGGCACAGTTGCCGGGACAATCGTGCCCGTCCTTTGTGGCTCTGCCTTTAAAAATAAAGGTGTGCAGCTATTATTGGATGCGGTTATTGATTATTTACCCGCTCCAATTGATGTTCCAGCGATTCAGGGAACCCTAGCGAATGGATCAGTTGCTGAAAGATTCGCTGATGATGAAGCTCCAATGTCAGCTCTTGCCTTCAAGATCATGGCAGACCCCTTTGGTCGTTTAACCTTCCTGCGGGTCTATTCTGGCGTCTTGAAGAAGGGAAGCTACATCCTCAACTCCACAAAAGACCAGAAAGAACGCGTTTCTCGCTTAATCATCTTGAAAGCGAACGACCGGACTGAGGTCGATGAGTTGCGTGCTGGAGACTTGGGTGCCGCCGTGGGGTTGAAAAATACCTTTACTGGCGATACCATTTGCGACGAAAGCTCACCCATTATTCTGGAATCTCTCTTTATTCCAGAACCAGTGATCTCAGTAGCTGTGGAACCCAAAACCAAGCAGGATATGGAGAAGCTCTCCAAAGCCCTCCAATCCCTATCTGAAGAAGACCCGACATTCCGCGTTAATGTTGACCACGAAACTAACCAAACCGTAATTGCGGGGATGGGTGAACTACACCTGGAAATTCTGGTAGACCGGATGCTGCGAGAGTTTAAGGTAGAAGCCAATGTGGGTGCGCCCCAAGTGGCTTACCGCGAGACGATTCGTAAACCCGTTAAGACGGAAGGGAAGTTCATCCGCCAAAGTGGTGGGAAAGGTCAGTACGGTCACGTCGTAATTGAAGTGGAGCCTGGAGAACCCGGTACCGGTTTTGAATTTGTCTCCAAAATTGTTGGCGGTGCCATCCCCAAAGAGTATGTGGGGCCTGCTGAACAAGGGATGAAAGAAAAATGTGAATCAGGCATATTAGCTGGATATCCTGTAATTGACGTTAAAGCTACCCTAGTAGATGGCTCTTTCCACGATGTAGACTCTTCGGAAATGGCATTTAAGATTGCTGGGTCAATGGCAATTCAAGATGCCGTGATGAAGGCTTCACCGGTACTCTTAGAGCCTATGATGAAAGTTGAAGTTGAAGTGCCTGAAGACTTCCTTGGAGATGTCATGGGTGACCTCAACTCCCGCCGTGGTCAAATCGAAGGCATGGGCTCTGAACAAGGTCTTGCCAAAGTCACTGCTAAAGTCCCACTATCAGAGATGTTTGGCTATGCTACAGATATCCGATCTAAGACCCAGGGTCGGGGTATCTTCTCGATGGAGTTTAGCCACTACGATGAGGTGCCTCGCAATGTGGCTGAAGCAATCATCGCTAAGAGTAAAGGGAACGCATAAAAAGGAAAAGGAACACGTAAGGAACACGTAATTCATGGCACGCGCAAAGTTTGAACGGAATAAACCCCACGTCAACATCGGTACGATCGGTCACGTAGACCACGGCAAAACTACGCTTACTGCTGCAATCACAATGACCCTAGCAGCAATGGGTCAAGCGCAAGCAAAGAAATATGCCGACATTGATGCGGCACCAGAGGAAAAAGCGCGGGGGATTACGATCAATACCGCCCACGTTGAGTACGAAACAGAAAACCGTCACTATGCTCACGTAGATTGTCCAGGGCACGCTGACTATGTAAAAAACATGATCACGGGTGCCGCTCAAATGGATGGCGCAATCCTCGTGGTGTCAGCGGCTGATGGTCCAATGCCTCAGACGCGGGAACATATCTTGTTAGCCAAGCAGGTGGGCGTCCCCAACCTAGTTGTCTTCTTGAACAAGCAAGACATGGTAGATGACGAAGAACTGCTGGAACTGGTGGAGCTGGAAGTCCGCGAACTTCTCAGCGATTATGAGTTCGATGGTGACAACATCCCTATTGTGGCGGGTTCGGCTTTACAGGCTGTAGAAACTATGACCAGCAACCCAAAAGCCCACAAGGGTGAGAACGAGTGGATTGATAAAATCTATGCCTTGATGGATGCTGTAGACTCCTACATCCCTACACCAGAGCGGGATATTGATAAGCCCTTCCTAATGGCGGTAGAAGATGTCTTCACCATTACAGGTCGCGGTACTGTAGCCACGGGTCGGATCGAGCGGGGCAAAGTCAAGATTGGCGATGAAGTCGAGCTGGTCGGACTCAGAAATACCGTCAAGAAAACCGTCACTGGCATTGAGATGTTCAAGAAGAGTCTCGATGAAGGGATGGCTGGGGATAATGCCGGAATTCTGCTCCGAGGTGTTGAGAAAAAAGATATTGAGCGGGGAATGGTAATCGCCAAACCGGGTTCAATTACTCCTCACACTCAGTTCGAGTCTGAAGTGTACGTCCTGAAGAAGGAAGAAGGTGGACGCCATACTCCTTTCTTCAGCGGCTATCGCCCTCAGTTCTACGTTCGTACAACAGATGTAACGGGTACGATCAATGCTTTTACAGCAGATGATGGCAGTCAACCTGAAATGGTGATGCCAGGTGATCGCATCAAAATGACAGTAGAACTGATCAACCCGATCGCGATTGAGCAAGGAATGCGCTTCGCGATTCGTGAAGGTGGTCGCACCATCGGTGCAGGTGTTGTTTCAAAAATCCTCAAGTAGCACTCTTCTAGCTTGAGAAGGAGCAGAAAGGCAAACGCTTTTCTGCTCCTTATTGCTCTGTGCTTGACAAAAAAAATGAAATGAGGTAGGGAAGGGGAGTGGCATCTTAAAAGAATGCTCTTTTACCCTAACTTGCATCGCTTCAAACTAACTGAAGAGGCAATGACTCGCCTCTAAATACAAGAATTAAAACTGTTTACTCTGAACCTGGACAACTAAAAATGGCAACCATTCAGCAGCAAAAAATTCGCATTCGTCTAAAAGCCTTTGATCGGCGACTACTTGACACGTCTTGCGAGAAGATTGTGGATACAGCTAACCGGACAAATGCCACAGCGATCGGTCCAATTCCCTTACCAACACGGCGTCGCATTTACTGTCTATTGCGATCGCCTCACGTAGACAAAGATGCACGGGAACACTTTGAGACACGTACCCATCGCCGCATTATCGACATTTATCAGCCCTCTTCTAAAACTATCGACGCTCTGATGAAGCTGGACTTGCCTGCGGGTGTTGATATTGAAGTCAAGCTCTAAAGTTGGCGTAAGCGCGGTTTATCAGTACTTTGATTTAGAAAAGTGACGCTTTAACGGGTTTTCCTGGTTCTTGTACCAGAAGAAATCCGTTAAAGTAAGTAAAGAAGCGCACTTACCCTTTTAACTAAGGCACAATGGCATCCTCTTCCTCAATTGCTGTTAGAGAACTCCCCTTATTTCCACTGCCTGAAGTGGTTCTATTTCCAGGGCGTCCTCTCCCCTTGCATATCTTTGAGTTTCGCTACCGAATCATGATGAACACGATTTTGGAAAGCGATCGCCGATTTGGGGTGTTAATGTGGGACCCAGTTCAAGGTCAACCCGCTGCTGTTGGCTGTTGTGCTGAAATTATTCACTTTCAGCGTCTGCCCGATGACCGGATGAAAGTATTAACCCTAGGGCAGCAACGATTCCGCGTTTTAGAATACGTCCGGGAAAAGCCTTATCGCGTTGGTTTAGTAGAATGGATCGAAGACCAGACGCCCGAAACAGATCTAAGAATCCTAGCTACAGAGGTCGAACAGTTATTGCGAGATGTCGTTCATCTTTCTGCTAAGTTGACCGAGCAGAAAATAGAGTTACCAGACGACCTCCCCGATTTACCTATTGAACTATCCTACTGGGTTGCCAGCAACCTGTACGGGGTTGCCTCAGAACAGCAAGCCCTATTAGAAATGCAGGATACGGCAAAACGTCTGGAGCGCGAAGCAGAAATTTTAACCTCCACCCGAAACCACTTAGCCGCACGTACAGTTCTCAAGGATGCCTTTAATTAAGGGATTTCCTAGGAATAAATTATTCAATAGGGAAGGGCGTTTGTCGATTGTTTTTAGCTATCTAATACAATTGGGGAGTCAATGGCTAAGACACTGTAGCTGCCAAAAATTTTGAGGATTTCTGTATGGGGAGCTAATTCCGAGAGTGCGGCTTGAACAGACTCTTGAGAAGCGTCGGCTTGCAAATCAATAAAAAATAGGTACTCACCAAGAGATCGCTTTGTTGGGCGAGATTCAATACGGCTCAAGTTAATCCCTCTACTTGCAAACACTTGGAGCGGTTTGGCTAAAGCTCCAGGCACATTAGCTGGTGTACTGAACGCCAAGGAAGTATGACTACCACCTGCTGAAGGTTGCTTCCCCATCACCCAGAACCGAGTATAGTTGTCGGGGTAGTCATTGATGGCAGAGGCTAAGATCGGCAGATTGTAAAGCTGGGCGGCGCGTTGAGACGTGATTACCCCCAATTTATGGTCTGCGTCTAGATACTGTAGCGCTTCTGTTGTCGAGCTTGTCGGTATCAGTTGCGCCGAAGGTAAAAACTTCTCCAGCCACCCCTGACACTGTGCTAGAGCTTGGGGATGTGAATAAACTGTTTGGATGGCTTCTAGAGCTGACGCCCTTGACAGCAGGGCGTGTCGGATTGGCAAGACCAGAGCCTGTTGAATTTGTAGCGTATTTAGTTGCCATAACATATCCAGTGTAGTCGTAACACTGCCTTCTATCGAGTTTTCCACCGGGACAACAGCTAGATGAACTTGTTCCTGTGCCACCGATTGTAAGGTTTGAGCAATGCTGGGATAAGGACATAACAGAGGTTGACTACCCGTTTCTTTTTCAAGCTGCCGAACGTAAGTCAGGGTAGCCGCTTCTGCATAAGTTCCAGGCGGTCCCAGATAGCCAATAGAGATGGACATAAAGCTCTCCTCAACCTCAGCCAACATCTTTTCTTTTTTAACCTTTCTGGAGAATACACTGTCAACACCCTTCTCCATCTCAGGGGATAAGCTTTTAGACTCACACCCAAGTTTTTAACAGCTTTCTTATGGAAGAGGGGGACTTAGTCTATAAATTTCTCTGCTTATAGAAGCGTTAAGTTGCTTGTACTGTCTCATTTAAACGGTAAAACAACACCAATAAAATAAGAAGTCTATCTTCAAACGTTAAAAAACTGTAAAGTAAGATTAACTAAAACAAACTTAAAAGCTGAGAGGCTTTAAGCTTACCCCCTTTATGAACAGCCAGTTTGTTGCATCCCAATCTGTTGAAATTACTGTGCCGGAACAACCCGTTCCCATTCAGCACTACTTGCGTCAGCCCCAACGCTTGGTATACGCGATCGCAGACTCAAATCGAATCGAGCAACTGAGTCAGGACACTTATCGCCTGACCATGCGTCCCTTGGACTTCATGTCCTTAAACTTTCAGCCGACAGTAGATCTGAAAGTGTGGGCAGACGCAGACGGCACAGTTCACCTAACGTCTATACGTTGTGAAATTCGAGGATTAGAGTACATCAATCAACGCTTTGCCCTTGACTTAAAAGGGAAACTTTATCCCTGCCAAATCAATGGAGTTACCCAACTTAGAGGAAGGGCAGACTTAAAAGTCAACGTTGATATACCGCTTCCCTTTTCCTTGACGCCCAAGCCAATTATAGAAACTACTGGTAATGGTTTGCTCAAAAGCGTCTTGGTGAGAATTAAGCAGAAGTTAATGCACCAACTGTTGTTGGACTACCGTCATTGGGCAAACCAGGACACCCAGAAGAGCATCTTAACCCAAGGACAGAAACTATCACCCGCTAATAATCCAACGGTTTAAAACGTTTTGTGGGGGCAGCTATCTTGATTTTTAGCCCAAATACTTTAGCTGAAACCAACTTACAAACTGGCTTCTACCTGACAAGGACTAAAAGACAGGCGATGCAGGCGCGAGGGACCGTGTTGTTGTAGTGCTAACCGATGTCGCTGGGTACCATAGCCCTTATTCGCTACCAGATCGTAATGGGGATACTTGATAGCAAAACGTATCACCAACTCATCGCGCCACACCTTAGCAACCACACTAGCCGCAGCAATTTCAAGCGATCGCTCATCTCCCTTCACCATTGTCCGTTGTGGTATCGGTAAGTTAGGAAGAGCCTGTTTCCCATCCACTAAGCAAAGATCGGGTTGTACCTTCAGCTTAAGAACAGCCCGTTTCATCGCCAACAGTGATGCTTGCAAGATATTAATCTGGTCGATTTCAGCGCTAGTGGCATAGCCAATTCTCCAATCCAGCGCTACTCTCTGAATGTCTTGAGATAGCTTTAGACGACGCAGACGGGACACTTGTTTGCTATCTTTGACACCCGCAATGGCAAGTTGCGGTAGGGTAGATGCGGGTAAGATGACAGCTGCCGCTACCACAGGCCCAAATAAAGCACCACGCCCTACTTCGTCTACACCAGCAACCAATCTTTGAGTACCCGATAGATTTGGCAGTTCACAAAGATAGCTTTGCCAATCTGGCTTGTGAGGCACGAAGACACCAATCGCTTCTTCTTTTTCCTCTATCGGCATACCCTTAACTCCGCTCGAAGAAAACAAACGGTTCGACCTTAGCGTAATCTTTTATCAGGAAAAGGCATTATACACGATTTGGACTAGAGATGAGAGTGTCGCGGCGGTTTTTAACTCAACAGCCTCGCTCTCATCTCCGGTGCAATAAAAGCCTCACCACTTTCTACTCAGCCGTGGAATCGTCACTGTCCAATGCCGAAGATCGACGACGGCGACGGCGGATGACAGTACTACTGTCTGAGTCACCATTTGGAAGCAGGTTAGTAAGACTCTCTGGAGCAGATGTGTCAGATGAGGAGGTCATCGATACCGTTTCCACTCTCTCTGGTTCATCTGAATCAGGTGTCTCGACAGGCAAAGTTACTCGCCTCATTTCTGAAATCTCACCTTCATCTGACGTAGGAGCATGAATGGGTGTCTCAGTAGACGAGTCTACTACTGTCTCATTCGAGATTTCTGCTTGGTTTGATTCTCCAGGAAGCACTACAGACAGAATTACTGACTTGGGATTTTTAATCTCTCGGTTTAACCGCACTAGAGGAGAAATTCCCATCAACGCATAAACATCTTGTTCCTCTGGGGTCATCTCAATGGAAATTACTTCCGGAGGTTCCGTTTCTCTAGGAGCCTTAATCAATTGGGGTTTTCCAACTCGTTCTCCTGGTTCTAATCCTGAGCTTCGTCCCGTTACTCCGAGTTCCTCTGGAGGACTGCTAATACGCTTGGTTATCAAAATCTCGTTATCGCGCCTCCCCAACTCTGGGGTCGTTGCTCCAGTCGGGGAGAACCCAGAACTTCGTTCTATTTCGCCAAAACTATCAGCATCGGCTAAGGGTTCCGACTTCAGTTGAAGCACTGGGGTTCGGTGGCTCACCTTAGGAATGATTTCCTCCCTTCCCACGGGTTCATCAAGACGGCGACGGCGACTGCGGCGGTTCTTGTTATTGAGACCACCTCGCTCTTGATAGCTGGGATGATTTACATAGTCGAGATCGTCAGCGTCATCGGCTGGGGGGATATCTAAAGGTTCGGGAATATCGAGCGTCCGTGCTTCCCTAAAGGCAACTGGAACAGCCGGTTCCACAACCTCCTTGATGTGGCGATCAGACTCGCCAGGGAGCCGCACGAGATGCCCTAAGCCACCACAAGTGGGACAGATTTGACCGAATAACTCGTAAATATTTTGACCTTGGCGCTTGCGGGTCAGTTCCACTAAGCCAAGTTCGGAAAGCTGTGCAATCTGGGGTCTGGCTTTGTCCCCTTTCAAGGCTTTGTTAAAGTGTTCCAGTACCTGCAACTGGTCGCGCCGCGCGTCCATGTCAATAAAATCAACAATAATCACACCCGCCAGGTTACGCAGGCGCAGTTGGCGGGCAATTTCTGTTGCAGCTTCGCAGTTTGTCCAGAGTACCGTTTCTCGTGCGGTTGCCGATCGCGTAAAGGAACCGGAGTTAACGTCAATTACCGTCAGCGCTTCTGTCGGCTCGATGATGATGTAGCCACCGGAAGGTAGATCTACTCTAGGTTTAAGCGCTTCTCGAATTGCCGCATTAACCCGGAAGTAATCGAGAATCGGTAGGCGATCGCGGTGATGGTCGATCAAAACACCTTCTGGCGATCGCCCTCCACTCCAGCTCACCAAGTGCTGCTTGACTCGCTTCACCCCCGTATGGGAATCGACAACAATCCGATTCACATCCGCTGTGTACATATCCCGGAGGACACGCTGGATAAAATCATCATCTCGGTTCAGTAGCGCGGGTGCTCTGGTGGAATTTGCCTCCTGCTGAATGGCTTCCCACTGTTTTTGCAGCGCCTCCAAATCTTCAATAATCGCTTCTTCGGCTCTACCTTCTGCTTCCGTTCGTACCAACAATCCCATGCCTGCTGGTTTGAGCAGTACGGCAAGTGCCCTGAGGCGGTTACGCTCACTATCGCTCTTAATTCGCCGCGACAAGTTAACGCCTCGTCCGTAAGGCATCAGCACTAGATAACGACCGGGTAAGCTAATATTCCCTGTCAGCCGAGGACCTTTGTTGCCCGTCGGCTCCTTCATCACTTGCACCAAGACTTTTTGCTGGGGAGTCAGCAATTCCGTAATTGCACCCGAACTACGTTTCAGTCGTAGAGGACCCAAATCGGTGACATGAATAAAGCCATTGCGCTCGGCATCACCAATGTTGACGAACGCCGCATCTATCCCAGGTAAGACATTTTCAACTATACCGAGATAAATATCACTAACTTGGTGGCTGCCCGTGGCAACAACCAGTTCTTGAATTTGATCTTCCCAAAATACGGCAGCAAGCCGATGCTGCTCTGCAATAATAATTTGCTTTGGCATTCAATTTCCTCAAAAATTTGCAGCATACTCAGGTGTCGAGGCTTTTTGTCCCTCTCGATTTTGTCACCCAAGATAACTGTGTATGCAAAAAATCTAGCTTCACCTGGAAAAAAGAGAACCTTTAGTGGAGAATTTTTATAACCTGGGAATGACTGAATGCAACTGCCATCTCCTAGGTCAACCTTCTCCGATGTAATTGGTAACCAACACTATGCCCTTCTACAAAGGGTAAAGATTGGATTTCGTAACGAGTGAGTAGAAAGTCTCGAAGGGTGAATCAGCTGCGTGTAGCATTGATTGCTAGTTTACATTGGTGAACCCAATGGAACCTTCATCCGCAACTGTCCCTATGATGCTGTATTATATCGCGTTCTCAGATGCTACTCAATTCTGATTGGTAGTTGCGATCGCCTCGTACCGACGAGACTATTTGCCCCTCATCCTTCAATCTACTGTATTTGAAGCACTCTTAGCACTAACGAATCGAGCTTGACGAAGAGACTGAATCGTTGCGATCGCGTGTTCTGCAACCCGATCTATCTCCGCTTCTGTATTACAGCGCCCAATCCCAAAGCGGATTGAGGCATAAGCTAGCTGCTCGGAATGCCCTAATGCCATTAATACATGGGAGGGTGCCGTCTTAACAGAAGAACAAGCCGCACCTGAAGAAACCGCCACAACAGGCTGTAATCCTAGCAACAGTGCCGAACCATCAACGCCCTCTACACTGATGTTGAGGTTTCCTGACAGTCTTTGAGTAGGATGACCGTTGAGATGAATTCCTCCTAGTTCGCTTAAGGGTTGCCACAGACGCTGCCGCAACTGAGTCAGGCGTTTTGACTCGCTTGCCTGTTCTTCTAACCCTAATGCCACCGCCTTAGCAAATCCCACGATCTGAGGTGTATAGAGCGTACCAGAGCGCATTCCTCGTTCGTGGCCTCCTCCATGTAGCTGGGGTGAAAGCTGAACTCTAGGATTGCGGCGGCGGACGTATAATGCGCCAATTCCCTTGGGACCATAGACTTTGTGAGCCGTTAGGGACATCAGGTCAATTTTCATGTCCTCGACATCCAGAGGAATTTTGCCGATCGCTTGAGCAGCATCCGTGTGGAACAATACCTGATGCTGGCGGCAAATCTCTCCAATTTCTGCCAAGGGCTGTAATACACCAATTTCATTATTTGCCGCCATCACCGAAACTAAAATCGTATCGGGTCGTATTGTTTGCTCCAACTGAGCTAAATCTATGAACCCGTCACCCTGCACTGGCAGATACGTCACTTCAAATCCCAGCCCCTCCAAGTACCCGCACGGGTCGAGAACTGCATTGTGTTCGGTTTGCACCGTAATGATGTGACGCCCTTTGCTGAAATAAGCTTCGGCAACCCCCTTAATCGCCAAATTATTTGCCTCAGTCGCGCCGCTAGTAAATACGATTTCCTCCGGCGTGGCGTGGATAGCATCTGCCAGTATAGCCCTTGCTTGTTTAACAGCTGCTTCGGCCTCCCAACCGTAAGCATGACCGATACTGGATGGATTACCAAAATGTTCTGTAAAGTAAGGCAGCATCACCTCTAGCACCCGTTCGTCAAGGGGAGTCGTGGCGTGGCAGTCGAGATAGATGGGGCGATGAGACATTGCTATTAGCTGATAAGTTGACCCAGTTTTTTTAAAATACTCAAGACCTGATACAGTTCATTCTCTCGCCTCAACAGGCTCAATTCCTGCGACAAGGCATATTAGGATGTATTTTGTTGAATTAAACAGTAGACCTCTTGCAAAAGTCGATTTTCGCCCCCCTAGCCCCCCAATTCTGGGGGGAACCGGAATTCAAAGTCCCCCAAAATTGGGGGATTTAGGGGGCATTCCAGGATTTATGCAAGAGGTCTAGTTAAAATGCGCTCGCACAAACCAGCCTTATTCAATAGCGATTTAATCTGTCATCTGATTGTACGCAGATTCAAGCTACTCAAAGTGGACATTTTGTTTGGATAGATGAACCGGAGATAATCGTAAGGACGATTCAGCAAATAGTAGATAAGTTAAAGCGCGATCGCCTTATTTAATTAATCTAGCTTTCTTGTTCTCTCTACTTTCACTAGAATCTAAGGCATCCTCCGAACTCTGATTATATCGTTGCGACAACCACTAGCTATTAGCTGCCCATTTGGGCTAATCGCTACCGATAAAATTGGTTCTAGATGACCTATAAACGTATGAACATTTTTACCAGTTTTCAAATCCCATACCTTGACTAGTTTGTCATTTCCTCCACTGACTATCCGCCGACTATCTGGACTGATAGCAACGGATGTTACTCCACCCATATGACTTGCGATCGCCCAGAGTTCTCGACCCGTAGTCAAGTCCCATACTTTAATCATTTCGTCAATACTGCTACTGACAATTGTTTGTCCATCCGAGCTAATTGCAATAGAAGTTACGCTGCCTGAATGACCTGTAAATTTGCCTTTCCCTACTTGAATCGTGCCGTCAGCACAACCACTGACAATCGTCTGCCCATCCGGACTAATAGCAACAGCATAAACCCAATCTGAATGGTTTGTGAGAGTGTCAATTTCATGCCCAGTTTTCAAATCCCAAACTTTAATTGTGGTATCTTTGCTACCACTAACTATCCTCTTACCGCTGGGGCTAATCGCAATAGAACAAACCGTATCTAAATGCCCTCTCAAGGTACGAATTTCCTGTCCATTATTCGAGTTCCATACCTTAATTGTTTTGTCCAAACTCCCACTGGCTATCGTCTGTCCGTCTGGACTAACAGCAACTGAATAAACCCAGTCAGAATGACCTCTGAGAAGATGCCGCTCTAGGGCGGTATTCAATTCCCATATCCGAAGCGTTCTGTGTGTCCCACCACTAACTAAAGTTTGACCATCTGGGCTAAACGCTAAAGAGTATGCAGAAACCACAGGTGCTCTAAGCCAAACACCGATGATTGTTTCTAAGCTGTTGTACATTCAATTAGCAATAAATATAAACTTATCAACTTTAGGGTAAGGATAAGTCCAGCTCTACCTTTACCCCGTCCAAGGCAGTAATAACTTTAGGGAAGGAGGTTGAAGACCCTTACAACTCTCTAGTACATCACGGCGGAAATGAGCCTACCATCTGAAACCTTGCTCAAAAGTCTAGAAATAAAGCTTTTTGACTTTTGACTTATATAGCAGTAGTCACATAGGTTAGGACAATGTTGAGCGCCCTCGCACCCTAAAAATACTATGTTTTTACTCAGCACTCAGCACTTTGCTATAACTTTTGACTTCCGCGTAGCGGTACTAGCCAGTTGCCTTCTAATCTACACCTTTCACCTTAGGAAGATAGGTCTTTAGAGGCATGGCGTTTTCCTCTAGCGGATTAAAACTGAGAATCAGAGACTCTGCTGTTCATTATGTCTCAAATGTAGTAAAACCCTACTAATGTTCTACTGATACTGGGGACATAACTCAGTAAAGAGTTTCAAGTTGTCATTCTAAAGAATCGATATGAATCCTGAACTTACAACCCCTAGCTATACAGATGACGCAGAAAGCCCCGAAGCTCTAGAGGCTAATAATGCAGAAACAAAACTCTTGATGCCCCAGACCCTATCTACAGGGTCTTCGGAACCCTCAAACGCTCAATGGCACAAGTACGGGGAACAAATCGCTGGCTTTATCCAAGGACTGCCCAATTACGTTACGGGCTTTTTTAGAGACAATAAAGGACCGCTGGGAGTCATTGGTCTGATTGTGGGAACCTTGGTTGCCGTTAGACTCGTACTGGCGTTGTTAGATGCTATCGATGATATTCCCTTGGTAGCGCCGACGTTGGAACTCATTGGTCTTGCTTACACGGGTTGGTTTGTTTACCGCTATTTGCTCACCGCAAGTAGCCGTCAAGAATTATCCGAGAAAGTTGGAGAGATTAAAGAGCAAATTTTAGGTACACAAAGTTCAGACGTATAACAGTCCGAACATTTGATTCGTGTTCAGCACAAAATTGAGTTCAACGCATCTTTATTTGATGATGAGGAGGTTACGGCGCATCTGTTGTCAGTCACAGCGATATTGACCAAGCGATCCAATACATGAGAATAATGGCTCTGGTCTGTATGCTTGAGTTTAGCTTGGGTTAATGCCGCCGTCATTGTGCCGGACAACCCGCGTCGTCATCCTTCACTCAACATGAAATCTGTACAAGGTCCGCAGGCTTCCCCTGTCAGAAGTGCCACAGCCAAGGGTGTGCTTTGCACCATTGCTCTTGGCAGTAATCTTGGTGATTCGCTGACAATTCTCAAAGAGGCCCTGAAAATCCTGGGTGACACTCCTGGCGTTGTAGTACAAAAGTGTTCAAGCTGGTATCAAACCGCGCCTGTAGGACCGCCGCAACCCGATTACCTGAATGCCTGTGCTTTGCTGGAGGTGCAGCTAACACCACTAGAACTGTTAGAAACGTTGCTAGGTATTGAAGCTAAATTTGGTCGCGTCCGTCAGGAACGTAATGGACCGAGAACTCTCGACCTTGATTTATTACTGTTTGATGACTTAATTTTGGATATCCCTAATCTTCAGATACCTCATCCTCGGATGAGAGAAAGGGCGTTTGTTTTAGTACCCTTGGCAGAAATTGCGCCAAATTGGATAGAGCCAGTTTCCGGAAAAGCGATCGCACAACTTGTACAAAAGGTAGACTGTTCTGGAGTCCAACGCCTGTAACGGTTCATCTCACTTGAACCTTTAACCTTCCAACTTTCTAACCCGCTATGGCAACTGGTCGCGAACCCCCACAACTTCTGAAACAACGTCTGGTTTACCAAGGTCGTAAATTTAATTTTGAAGTCAGCCACCTCCGTTTGCCTAATAAGTCGGAAGGAGATTGGGAATGTATTCGTCACCCAGGTGGGGCACTAGCTGTACCCGTAACACCAGACGGGAAACTGGTGCTACTGCGGCAATATCGCTTTGCTCTGCAAGGGCGTCTTCTGGAGTTTCCCGCCGGCACTGTGGAGCCTCACGAAGCCCCAGAGGCGACAATCAAGCGAGAAATTGAAGAAGAAACAGGCTACCGCGCCAATAAATGGCAAAAGTTAGGTGAATTTCCAGTTGCGCCCGGTTATTCAGATGAATTGATTTATGCTTTTCTCGCTCAGGATTTGGAAAAGCTCAAGACACCCCCTAAGGGAGATGCTGATGAAGATCTGGAAAATGTTTTGATGACCCCAGAAGAGTTGGAAAAAGCCATCTTGGATGGTGAACCAGTTGATGCTAAGTCTATTTCAAGCTTTTTCCTGGCACGTCCCTTCCTGAAATAAGCCAAACTTATCCAAAAGTCAGACCACTGCTAGGCTGCTAAAATCTGCGGTGAGAGAGGTTTATGGTGCGGACGAGTGATAAAAGAATAGCTCCTACGGTAGGAACTACATTATTGCTCTAGATCGGTAATTGATAAGTAATCATTAGTCAGTAGTCATTAATCCACCGAACAAAGGACAAATGACTAAAGACACATGACCAAGGATTACTGAATGTCTGATCTGATTCTGTTCTGGCATCGCCGCGATTTACGCATCGCAGATAATATCGGACTCGCTGCCGCTAGACAAAGAAGCCAAAAAGTGGTGGGAGTGTTCTGCCTTGACCCCAAGATTCTAGAACGGGACGACGTAGCTCCCGCACGAATGACTTACCTGATGGGCAGTTTGCAGTCCCTAAAAGAGCGCTATGCCAAGGTAGGGAGCCAACTGTTGATTCTTCATGCCAATCCGACTGAAGCTATACCTGCTCTTGCCGCAGCGCTCAACGCCAAGGCAGTTTTCTGGAATTGGGATGTGGAACCTTATTCTAAAGAACGCGATCGCATCGTCATGGCAACCCTAAAAGAACAGGGTATCGCCGTCCAAAATAACTGGGATCAGCTTCTACACGCCCCAGAAGAGGTTCAAACTGGCTCTAAGGCTCCTTACACGGTCTACACCCCATTCTGGCGTAACTGGAGTAGTAAGCCGAAATCCGAGCCTGTAGAAGCCCTCAGCAATGCCGAGGGGCTTACTCAAGAAGAACAGGAAACGGCGCAACAAACTGGAGCCATTGAGCTACCGACAGCCAAAGATTTGGGATTTGTTTGGGAGAACGAACTGGTGACAGCCCCAGGGGAGGCGGCAGCCCAAGAAAAGCTAGAAGAATTTAGCAAAAGTGCGATCGCCGAGTACAAAGAACAGCGCAACTTCCCCGCCGTGCATGGCACATCTCAACTCAGCGCGGCTTTAAAATTTGGCGTCATTGGAGTTCGCACGGTTTGGGCAGCAACTTTAGCTGCTTTAGAAAATAGCCGCAGCGATGAAACCCAAACTAACATAATCGCATGGCAACAAGAACTCGCATGGCGGGAGTTTTATCAACACGCGATGTATTGGTTCCCGGAATTAGCAGAAGGAGCATTCCGCGAAACCTTGAAAAACTTTCCCTACGACAACAATGAAGAACATTTCCAGGCTTGGCGTGAAGGGAAAACTGGCTATCCTATTGTGGACGCTGCTATGCGCCAAATGAAGGGAATTGGCTGGATGCACAATCGTTGCCGGATGATTGTCGCAAGCTTCCTCACCAAAGATTTGCTGATTGACCCGCGCTTGGGAGAAAAATACTTCATGCAGAACCTATATGATTGGGATCTATCTGCCAATAACGGCGGTTGGCAGTGGAGTGCCTCCAGTGGCATGGACCCCAAACCCGTGCGGATTTTCAACCCAGCCAGTCAAGCCAAGAAATTTGACCCGGAAGGCGAATATATCCGAGAATGGCTCCCGGAACTGCGC
>DATNQT010000404.1:0-8505 GCA_036703885.1 Candidatus Sericytochromatia bacterium | reverse complement strand
GCTGGCAGACTCATATTGAATGGCTCTGCAAGCTGCTTGACGGGTTGTTCGCCATCGCGAAGTCGATCTAGCAAGGCGCGTCGCGTTGGATCTGCGATCGCTTGAAAAATATCTGTACTGGCAGCAGGTCTACTCAACTGTTCAACTCAACATTTAAGCGAATGCTTAACTAAATTCATAATAGATAAGCATTCACTTAAATGTCAAGCAGTGATCAATACAGCTTGTCGTGTTTTTCAAGTCAATGTAGGGGCGCACGGCTGTGCGCCCTGATGTGTATTGCAATCAATCAAAAACTGTTGTAAGTAGCTAAAAAGTCACCACACTGCGGATAGACTCACCTTTGTGCATCAAATCAAAGGCATCATTAATTTGTTCCAAAGGCATGACATGGGTAATCAAGTCGTCGATGTTGATTTTGCCCTCCATGTACCAGTCAACAATTTTAGGAACATCCGTCCGTCCTCTTGCGCCCCCGAAGGCTGAACCTTTCCAAACGCGCCCGGTAACGAGTTGAAAGGGACGAGTGCGAATTTCCTCACCAGCACCCGCAACACCGATAATTACACTGACACCCCAACCCTTGTGGCAGCACTCCAAAGCTTGGCGCATAACGTTGACATTGCCAATGCATTCAAAGCTGTAATCTGCACCGCCTTTGGTTAAGTCAACTAGGTACGGGACTAAATCGCCTTCTACTTCCTTGGGATTAACAAAGTCAGTCATGCCGAATTTTTCAGCGAGTTCACGTTTCGCAGGATTGAGATCCACCCCTACGATTTGACTTGCACCAACCATCCGCGCCCCCTGAATGACATTCAAACCAATGCCACCCAAGCCAAAGACGACTACTCTCGCTCCAGGCTCTACTTTAGCGGTATTAATTACTGCACCAATACCCGTTGTGACACCACAACCGATGTAGCAGACTTTATCGAAAGGAGCATCTTCACGGATTTTGGCAACGGCGATTTCTGGTAGTACCGTATAGTTGGCGAAAGTCGATGTTCCCATATAGTGATGGAGCATTTTGCCATCAATCGAGAACCGACTCGTGCCGTCGGGCATCACGCCGCGCCCTTGGGTAGTGCGAATCGCTTGACAAAGATTAGTTTTTTGGCTCAGGCAGTATTCGCACTGGCGACATTCTGGAGTGTAAAGGGGTATAACATGATCGCCCGGTTTCAGGCTAGTTACCCCTTCACCCACCTCTACAACAATGCCTGCGCCCTCGTGCCCCAAAATTGCTGGAAACAGTCCTTCTGGATCTTTGCCGGAGAGGGTATAAGCGTCGGTATGGCAAATTCCGGTTGCCTTAATTTCAATTAGCACCTCCCCAGTCTTGGGTGCATCTAGTTTAACGGTTTCTAGAGTTAAGGGTTTGCCTGCCTCGAAGGCTACTGCTGCTCTAACGTCCAAAGTTTCCTCCTATTTGGGTAGCTCGATGAAATTATCTCATTCAATTCTCACAAATTCTTTTAACAATCTATAATATGGGATTATTAAAACTGAGAGTTTTCATTCCCATTTTTAGATATATTAAAGCCGTTGTAGGGTCATACATAAAAGTACGATTATTATAATAATTCTAGAAATTTCTATAGCGGTTATCATGCTTGATGGAGTACAGAAACTATGTAGGGGCAAGATATGTCATGACCCTACCGTGTATCTCACTTAAACGAAGATTGCTATATATGATATTAACTAGGAAATTACTATTCGATTTTTATTGAATTTTGTCAATTATAGATTGCAAAATAAACGGTTATTTAGCTATGTTTTTTCTAAAATCACTATTATTTTTTGTTCTGGCAGGTGTTTGTGAAATTGGTGGAGGCTATCTAGTCTGGCTATGGTTGAAAGAAGGCAGGAGTGTCTGGATAGGTTTACTTGGAGGATTGCTTTTATTCGTTTATGGTGTCATTCCAACTTTACAGACTGCCAATTTTGGACGAGTCTATGCGGCTTATGGCGGTATTTTTATTGGGCTGTCAATTTTTTGGGGCTGGCAGGTTGATGGTGTCAAACCTGATAAATTTGATTTATTAGGCAGTTGGATTGCTCTTTTGGGTGTTTTGGTGATTATGTACGCACCTAGAGGGTGATAAGAAGAGAATAATTAGATATCGCTCTGCCTACGATCGCCGTAAAGCAAACTACAGGCATGAACAACTTATCTAGCGAACAATTATTTATCACAGACGCTGCTAAAGCTCTATTAGAAAATCAAGAACAGTCACCTTTTTTTAACCTTTCTCAATATCAACTGTGGGATATTACAAGCATTGATGGCTTGCAATTGGTGAAAGTACTCGTTGGTGAGGTAGGTACTCAAATTACTCTGTTTGAATCTATCGATTTTATCTTTACCGGATATCAATACTCTGTACTGCGCTTGGGTGAAGAACACTTTCGCTTAGGTTTGTATGGGGAGTTGGGGACGTATGGTGGTTTGAACTTTCAGGAAACGCTTACCCAAGCCATGACAGGTTTGCAGGTATCGGTGAGAAAGTGTAATGAGATAAGTGCAGGGAATGTTACCATATCTGCTCAGTCGATGAGGCTAACGGCGTACTGTGCGATCGCACTTCCTCATTCCTCAGGCTTAAACATACTCTCTCAGACTGCCATTGTCGAACCGCCCTATCGTCTGGAAGAAATGCCCCTCAATCGTGCTGTAGCTGCCAAAATAGAAGATATCCCCGTTTTAATCTGGCGACATCAGTTGCTATCCCAGCGAGTATTTGAATTACATTCACCCGTGGGAGATGTTGAGGCAATCAAAGTAAAGTTAATTAATATAGATAGATCTCCTCATAAGTCGGGGAAATTGTTGGAATAAAAACTCATGGCATCCGAAACCATCGTTCTTTTATCGAGTCGAGAAATCGAAAAAATGCGTCAAGCGGGACGCTTGGCATCTGCACTCCTACAACACCTGGAACCGATGGTGGAGCCTGGAGTCAGCACCCTGGAACTTAATGATGAGGCTGAACGCTGGACGCAATCTCATGGCGCAAAAAGTGGACCTCTCGGTTATCATGGTTTTCCCAAGTCCATCTGTACCAGTGTCAATGAAGTCGTCTGTCATGGCATTCCCAATGCCAAGCAGATTCTCAAGGATGGCGATATTATCAATATCGATGTGACCCCGATTCTCGATGGTTACTATGGCGATACTTCTAAAACTTTCTTTGTTGGCACACCTTCCCCAACAGCCAAAAAGCTTGTTGAAGTGACAGAAGAGTGTTTAAGAATTGGTATCGCTGAAGTTAAGCCAGATGCACGAATTGGGGACATTGGCGCAGCGATTCAAGAATACGCCGAAGCACAAGGCTTTTCCGTAGTACGAGACTTTGTGGGACACGGTGTTAGCAACATTTTCCATACGGCACCCCAAGTTCCTCACTATGGTACTAGAGGGAAGGGCAAGCGACTTCGTCCTGGCATGGTTTTCACGATTGAGCCGATGATTAACGAAGGTACTTGGGAAGTAGAAGTTCTTGCCGACAAGTGGACAGCGCTTACAAAAGATCGCAAGCTTTCTGCCCAATTTGAGCATACCGTGGTCGTTACTCAGGATGGTGTCGAAATTCTGACTTTACCTAAAGAAGAAACTCAGATTAAGTCAGCTTAGAGATTTCCAAAACATCAATCATCTAATCTTGTGGGGTAGGCGAGACACCTGACCTAATTCATGGTTAGGTGAAGATGCCTGCCTGAACTTTTTAAACAAAACAAAGGGCAGTCTGAGGGGAGGAAACTCCAATAGCGATATTGGAATCCTCACCTTCAAATCATCAGGAAACCAGGGAGGATGTCAATCTGTCGCGTTCGGCATCCCCATTCGCCGCAACCAACGATAATGGGATGCTATACCGGCTCCAAAAGACTTATTTTCCATGTAGGGTACCCCAAATTCCCGGCAGGTTTCCTCCACCACCTTTGAAATAGCTGGGTAATTGATATGGCAGATTTGGGGAAAAAGGTGGTGTTCGACCTGAAAGTTGAGACCGCCGACGAACCAAGATAATACACGGCTGTGGCGAGCAAAGTTCACTGTAGTTTCAGCCTGATGTACCGCCCAAGCATTGTCTATGCGCTCGGTGTCCTCCCACACTAGCGGGAACTCCGCTTGTTCCACTGCGTGAGCCAATTGAAACACGATGCTCAGAACCATCCCCAATACCAGCGCCGTCACTCCGTAAAATACCAGAACCATCCAGACGGGGTGAAACAGCAGCGGAATCCCAAAGGCTAGAGTGAGGAAGAGCGCTTTCCCAACCAGAAAAATGACCAAATCCCACCCCTTCGGGCGTGGATACCGATGTTCACCCATCCGACCGATGAGGACATTGTGGAAATCTTCATAAAGCTGCCACTGAATCGCCATTAGCCCGTATAAGGGCCAGAGGTAATAGTGTTGCCATCGATGAAACGGTCTGTGCTGTTGGTACGGGGTTAACCGACCGAGAACACCGATGTTGATGTCGGTATCATGTCCCGTGATGTTGACGTAGGTGTGATGGAACACGGCGTGCTTCCAATGCCAGTTGTAGGAACTACCGCCAATTAGTTCTATGGACATCGCCATCAGCTTATTTACCCAAGGAGAGTCTGAATAAGCCTGATGTCCACCATCGTGCTGAATATTAAAACCAATTCCTGCTGCTGCGACTCCGAGCAGGATAGCCACCAGCAGAGCCTGCCACCAAGTCTGGGCAAAGAACACCAACAACACATAAAGCATGGCGAAACTGAGGAGCAGAATGGCTGTCTTTACATACATCTGCGGACAATCACGTTTCCGCCGCCCTGTGCTGAGGAAGAACTCATCGACACGCCGCCGAAGCTCAACTTGAAAACTATTGTCCTTGCTGAATTTCAGCCTTCTACCAGGTTTTACTGTTTCATAAGCCGGGTAGTCAGGTTTCTCTCGAATATCTTGCTTTTGTATCATGCCATTCTCTTCTTCATCTTTAAATATCCAGAGTCAGTTGTTGTAAGGCTTGTACACACCGTAGTTTTGTAGGAAAACTCTTCTTTACTTGTCAAGCCGATCGCTACCCGAAAATTCTAGGGGCTGATGTTGGGCACTGGCAAGGAAACCGTAGTGATTATTTAGGCTCAGTCAGCGCTCCTAACTTTCACTAAAGGTTGCCGAAGTTAAAGCTAGTTTTCCGGAAGTCAATAGGTGTGTGGTGATTCTAAAGGTAGTTCAATAAGTCTGACACTTGGATTCAGTGGTGGCTCAAAATTTCAGACCTCGTTGAAATTACAGACTGAATTTAACAACTCTATCAGCCCCATAAGGTGAATCAATGAGTCCAGAACTTGCACCCGAAGACATCAAGCTATTCTCTCAACCATCTACTGGCAAGGTAGAACGGATGATCTCCTCTACTCAACCAGGACGAGTCGAGTTTCAGGCTACTTATTGGCCGGCACGACTATATCATCCTGAGCATGAAGTTACTCTTGTTCCTGATGACCCAGTGACTGTGGTTGGCAGACAAGGCATTACTCTGCTTGTGGTTCCAGTCAGCGAGGTTCAACAGAGCGATTCGCAAGAAGGTGCTGTGGAGCAGAGAAAAGCGATCGCCTCACATATTTCTGGATGGACTCAAAAAATTCGCTCAGTTTTTGCACTTGCTCACAAATAGAATACTTCCGTTTCCTCTACAGAAGTTCCAAATTAAAAAGTAGAGGCGAAGCAGGCGTCGCCCCTAACGCGAACTGGAAGTTAATAAATTTGTGTTCATAAGATACCGCCATGCTAGGGCGGTTTTTTATTGTCTGCTACAGTGACAGACTCTACATTAGCTTGTCATCTGCCTAAAGTCACAATTTCGGTCTCTTCACACAAACTTCAAAAACAAACGGTGCTTTTTTAAGCATCCAAGAAGAATTACTCAAGGCTATTAGCTTTTATTTGGGGATTTCCTAGGATGTGAGCATAAGGAACGATTTTTCACCGAAGCTCCCAAATCTAGAAACTGTCGAGTTTTTGCTCAAAGTCTAACTGTATTCCATCGGCTAAAAATTTTTACCATGTTGATGCAATCTGAACTTAACCAATCCAAATCAAACCCTTGGGGAGACTCTTTAAGCAAAATCTCACAGCTACCGATTGTGGGAAATCGGGTGTTACAGTTGCGAGTTCCTCAAATGAGCGTACAACAACTCAAGCAGCTCCTAGACCAAAAAGCGTCCAACATTTTGCTGATTGATGTTCGCTACAAGAGTGAATACGACATGGCTCACCTTCCAGGAGCCGTTCTAGTTCCTATGCCAGAAATCAAGAGTGGACAAGGCATAGCCAAAATCAAAAAATTGCTGGAAGATAAGCGTCAAGCTAATCCAGGAACTGAACCTCACTTGATTGTCATATGCAAGGCTGGTGTGCGCTCTGCAAAAATGCTACTCCTACTCCAGGAAGCAGGTATTACGGGTAGCAATCTCACAGGTGGTATGGACGCTTGGGGGCAAGAAATCGACGGCTCTATTCCTCGGTACTCGATTCAGAATATCTCGGAGTTTCAGCCATTCCTTGCCAAGCAGCGCTCACAGAAGAAACGCTTGTTAACTGGTGGTGGTTTAGCAGTCGCATCGTTTGCAGTTGCCAGTGTCTTGAGTGTGGCTTACTCCTCAGACGTAAACAGAGTGTACGTTCAAGCGCCTGCATTTTTAGAAAAGATATCCGGGTCAGGCAGTCTTTCTTCCAAGTAAGGTTTTAATCCTACCTCACCTGATTATCGATAGAACTCAACGCCAACCTAGCTTACGTAGAACGGGGACTATGAGGTAATAACTTACTCCTAACCAGAATCCTACTGTAACGCCCAACAGGCAAAAGAAAGCGATACTTTCGATGAAAGCAAGCCAACTGGCATTGGAGCGAGAAAAGATATTGATCAGGACTGATAAGGGTAAGAAGTTTAACGAGACTAGACCGCGAAAGATTATACCTGTGCCAAAGGCTGCAACCAGAGAGTGAACGAGATAGTGGCTGGGCAGCCCTAACCCTAGTACTAAGGGGGAAACTGCAACAGCAGTAATTAATCCTAGCAATCGTGTCGCTGGTGCATATGACACTGACGCCTGCCAAATCAACCACCCAATGCTATAGCCAAGAATCCCTGTCACTCCTGCTACCAAGGGACGGCGTTGTTGACCAAAGCCCCCCGCTAGTGTCAAACCCCAAGCTGTACCCCAGCCTGCGATCGCAAATAAAAGCATTTCTCGCCATGAGGTTATCTCAACCCCAGGAAAGATAAGCGGTATCTGCAGCGCAAGCCATTGGGCAAAGCGATCGCCTATAGGTGTCCAATTGATTAAAACAAACCCAGCCGCCGCGCCTACACCTGCACCGATGCTGCCCAAAATCATCTCCCAGGTTGTATCCAAACAGGCAAGTACGACGGCAGCGATTAGTCGAAATACGAAACGCACGACGCCAGCAACGCCATCCCCGAAAGCTGCGATCGCTTGGTTGGCTACGTCTAGCCCTTCCTCTACTGCGATCGCCACATCTTCCGAAAGCGATCGGTGTGCTGGGCTAGATTGAGTCGGCATCGTAACGCTAGTAACTAAACGCCGCTGAATCTCATCAGCCGTTGTCGGACGTTGTTGGGCATCAAGGCGAATCATTTGGTCGAGCAAGTTAGCCAAGCTAGGACTGACATTGGCGTACTGACGCCAGCGAAACTCCCCCGTCACTGGATCTTGTAAATCTGCTAACTCTTGACCTGTAAGTAACTGAATCATCGTTCGACCCAGCGCATAGAAATCAGCTGTTGGTCCTACCCCCTCACCCGTTATCTGTTCTGGTGGACTGTAACCTGGAGAAATTAACCGCGTTGAGATTGACTGAGAACCAAAAGGCATGGAACCAATTTGTTTAGCTCCCCCAAAATCAATTGTTACGAGTTGACCCGTTCCCTCACGCAGCATTAAGTTAGAGGGTTTCAGGTCGCGGTGAATAATTCCAGAACGGTGCAACTCCCGTAAAATATCTACGGCTTGGTAAAGCCAATCCCGCACTAATTCCTCCGAACACCCTTGAGGATGCTCGTTCAGAACATCCTGCAATGTCTTGCCGTAGATTTTTTCCATTACCAGGCAGGGTAATGAGCGCTCTTGGGAATTACCCAGGTTTACAAAAAAATAACTATCTTTCTCAACCTTAGGGACGCCGGGATGCTCCAAGCGTTCCAAAACTGCTGCCTCTTGCTCGAATAGCTGCAATGCCTTCGGTGACGTATCCACCATCACCTTTAGCACCCGTTCCGTTTTCTTGGGCAAATCCCAAACCGTGTAAATAGTTGCAAATCCCCCCGACCCTAGGCGCTGAAGGGGAACGTAGCGATTATTTAAAAGCAGCAATGCTCCACAGCCATTACAAAACTTGTTTCCCCAAGGCTGAGGATAGGGACGGGGGCAATCGGGATTAATACAATGAACTGCCTGGGAAACGGACTGATGCACAATCAGTAGGAGACA
>DATNQT010000403.1:0-7338 GCA_036703885.1 Candidatus Sericytochromatia bacterium | reverse complement strand
TAGAGCGAGGGTCGCATCAACAACCTCTGTACGACTATTACCCGAAATGAGCAAAAGCTCTGTAGACCACTGATGGTGAAGGAGTTTGGTCTGTTGTGTTGATGCTCCAACGTACTCTTCTAGCACCGCATGAGAATTAACTCCACCAAATCCAAAAGCATTGACCCCAGCACGGCGAGGTACTTGCTGCGAACTGTGTATCCACGGGCGGGTTTGATTATTGATATAGAAGGATGTTTTTTCGATTTCTAGGGCTGGATTAACCTCATCACAAAGGGTTGGCGGCAAGATTTTGTGGTATAATGCCAACGCCATTTTAATCAGACTAGCGGCACCTGCGGCGATCGTGCAGTGACCAATCATCGATTTGACAGAACCCAAAGCCCGATGGGGAAGATTTCCTCGGCGCTGACCAAAGACATGAGTGAGCGATCGCAGTTCAGTCTGATCTCCTAAGGGGATGCCTGTCCCATGAGCCTCAACTAAGGCAACCGTATCTGGATCGATGCCGTTTTCGGTGTAGGCGCGTTGAATCGCCAGTACTTCGCCTTCCTTACGGGGCGCTAGCAATCCCAATGCCTTGCCATCACTAGAGCTACCGACTCCCTTGACGACGGCGTAAATGCGATCGCCATCTCGCTCTGCATCAGCGAGGCGCTTGAGAACTACAATCCCCAAGCCTTCACTGAGCAACGTTCCATCTGCTGACTTGTCAAACGGTCGAATATCAGAGTGTGACAGAGCGCCAATCTGGCAGAACATCATATTCAGTGGTGGAGGGCAAGGAGCGTGTACTCCTCCCGCCAGCATCATGTCGCAGCGATTGCTTAATAACTCTTTAATGGCTAATTCAACAGACACTAAAGAAGAGGAACAGGCGGCATCAATAATGTAATTCGGTCCCATCAAACCCAAACGATTAGCGATGCGTCCTGTCACCACATTAGGCACAATTCCTGGTGCCATCTCAGCATTAAAAGGCAGTAAACTCGCTTTAAGTTCTTTGCGGATTTGCGAGAGAGTATCTCCATTGAGTTGCGGCTGAAGTTGACGCAGCAAGTCCAAGGTTTGGTCTACCACCAGACCATGTTGTAAGAGATTAGTAAAGCCACGGTTGATATAAGTACCACGCCCTAGAATAATGCCCGTTTTTTCCCCGTCGAAAGGCTTTTGGGCGTAACCCGCATCGGCAAGAGCATCCCGCGCTAGTTTCAACGCGAGAAAGTGGTCTGGGTCACTGCCTTCTACTGAATTCGGCATGACACCAAATTCAATCGGGTTAAATTCAGCTAAATCACCAAGAAACCCACCTTTACGAGTGTAGAGGCGATCGTTCTCTTTAGAATTTGGATCGAAATAGGGTTTAGCCCATTTATCCGGTGCCTCCTGAATGGCATCGACCTTGTTAAGGATGTTTTGCCAGTAGGCGCTTAAATCCTTTGCTCCAGGGAACAAAGCAGACATCCCAATAATGGCGATGTCAGTAGGTGAGTTTTCTAAACTCATAAGAACCTCCGCGTACTTCCGAAACCCACTTTGAATACTATTTGCATCGGATATACCCCATTTCGGCTTCGGAAGATTCCCAAGGTCCCTCCCCAGCAATTACTTCCACTTCCCCCTTGCGACCGTAACGCAGTTCGTCGGCAAAAAACTGACGACCCCCAGGCAAGGGAATAGGGATAATACCACGTTCTCTAAACTGGCGTTTGACCTCTTCGGACGCCATACCCGTTGTGTCCCAAGGTCCCCAATTGATGGCGACAACCCGTGTATTTTGCCAATGCCTATCCATCTGCCAAGCAAGGCGATTCATAATTTCGTTAGCCGCCGCATAGTCAGACTGACCGCGATTGCCGCAGCGCCCCGCAACTGAGCTAAACAAGACGATCGCTTTTAAGAAGTCAGGGCGCAAATGACGATTGAGAATAAAGGCACTGTCTACTTTAGTATCAAACACGCGATCAAAGGAATCTTTTGTCTTGTCAACAATCAGCTTATCTTCGATGATGCCAGCACCATGAATGACGACATCTAGACGACTATGGCGTACATAAATACCATCAAGTAATGAGCCAAATTCTTTACTGTTTCGGACATCCACCGATAGGTACTCTACCTTGATCCCAGCTTGTCTAAACTGCTTCAGATTTTGGTGGATCGTGCGATCGCGCAATAATTTCTTGATTTGACTCTCAATCTGCATCGGCGTCGGCGACAATCCTTGCAAACGTGCCTGTTGGAGTAAAACTTGGCGCAACCCCCCAATCTCAGTAATCCCAACCGTTGCAGAGGACTCCTGAGTGGGTTCAGGCGATCGACCAACCACAATCAACGTCATTCCTGGAATAACGAGTTCGCTAGCAATTTCCGCTGTAATGCCCTGAGCACCACCAGTGACCAAGACAACCCAATCTTTAGAGGGTATTAACTGGGGAGGCGTTGCCGTTGTTTTGAGCGGTGCAGAAACGATCTTGAAAATCGTGCGCTTTCCTTGGGGATAACCAACTTCTATCCGTCCTCCACAGCAAAGTAGCTCATTGATAATATGTTGTGCCATGTCTGCGGGCGACAGATTAGAGTCAAAGTCGATCGCTTTGACATGAATGTCTGACCACTCAGCGAAGAGAGTTTTTAATAAACCCGTACTACTCCCGCCAGTAGGTAAGCCTAAGCCTCCGCAACCATTCCGACCAAAATGCCCCCCTAACAACGAAGTCGCCAGTACTCTACCCTGCTGTTGCAGGTCGGTTGCACATAGTTGCAGAAGCTGGAACAGGCTTTTGGAGTGAATTTGACTATATTCTTGCCACTCCGCCAAGGTGTCGGGCATACTAATAGCGGCAAGAGGAGCTAAATGTACGATCCCACGCACCGAACCGTAGAGTTGACGCTGTTGGGCAACTACATTCGCCAAATCTTCCGGCGATCGCAATTTGGCCGTCTCGATAATCGCGGTTCTAGCTCCCCTTTGCTGCAAGGCGTTTGCAACGTGGGGCGCTACTGAAAGCTGATCTTCAGTAATCACAAATAGACCTGTGAGGGGCGCAATTAATTGCGACCTTACAAGGGGCAGGGATTCCTGCACCGCCTGCATCACGTAGCGCCCAATGGGCTGCTGCCGTTGTTCAACTTTCCCAGGCGATTGTCCTCGGCAAAAGCAGGTGATGTAGAAGGCAGAGACTGCAAGTGCGCCACAATGCCGTTGAGGGACTTGACGCGGGTCAGGGTTTCCATCTTCGACTGTACGCTTGCTGCCAAGGGTTCCGGCAATGTTTTCTGCAAAGCCCCCAGGATTTCCACCCGCTTAATTGAGTCAATTCCCAGTTCGGCTTCCATGTCTTGGTCTAAGCCCAACATTTCCGTTGGATAGCCTGTGCGATCGCTAACCAATTGCAAGAGGGTCTGAGTTAAGCTCGCTTTATCCGGTAAAGCCGAAGTCGAAGTCTGTAAGGTTGGTGTAGGTGTATGCTCGACAGTTGGCAGTGAGCCGAGCAATTGCTCAACAATGCCGTTGAGGGACTTGACGCGGGTCAAGCTTTCCATCTTCGACTGTACGCTGGCGGCTAAGGATTCCGGCAGAGTTTTCTGCAATGCCCCCAGGATTTCCACCCGCTTAATCGAGTCAATTCCCAGTTCGGCTTCCATGTCTTGGTCTAACCCCAACATTTCCGTTGGATAGCCTGTGCGATCGCTGACTAACTGCAACAAAATTTTAATTAAGTCACCACGGTTAGGCAGGGAACGAGAGGGAGTTGGAGGTGATGAAGGGATGACAGGCTCAACGGTTGGACTTACTGTCACTTGTGGAGGAGTGACAGGTTTGGGGATATGTACTCCGTTTGTGGTGGGAACTTGGACTGGAGGCGCTACTACACCATTGCCATTATGTTTGGTGTCAGATAGACCGGGTTGATAGGCTGGGGCTTGAGCCGAACTCTTTACTACACCATTGCCGTTATGTCTGCCATTGGGCAGAGTCGGTTGGGCAGGAGAAATCATGGGTGTAGGAGTTGCTGCTGGGAGCGGCGATCCAATTTGACCCATCTGACCCCCACTCAGAAACTGCTGCATTACCTTTTCCTGTAGCGACAAGAATTGCCGCATTGTCTGTTGGTAGGCTTGGTAAGCAATTAAAGCCGCTTCTCCTGAAACTGGCGCATGGTAATTAGAGGCTGAAGTAGATGGAACGGCAGGTTGAGAAGCACCTTTTTCTGGGGTTGGCGTTGACATTGGTAATGGTGTAGTAGATTGAAGTGCAAAATTTGTGGAAGCGGGAGTTTGGCGTTGAGGCACGGGCGCTGGAGCATTATCGGCAGGGTTCGGCTGAATTCCTTTCTGAACGGAACCTTCTGCCTGGTCACTGAGCGTGTCGAAGTGCTGCCCGGTCACTGAGCGTGTCGAAGTGCTGCCCGGCCACTGAGCGTGTCGAAGTGCTGCCTTCCCTTCAAGCTTTTTCTCTTGGCTTGCCCGTGCCGTTTCAAGAGATAAAGGTGGCAGCTTACCTGCATAACTATTTACCTCACTCTGAGGTCTTGCCCCCCCGCCGTTGATTAGCCAAGTTGTCGGTGGTAACTCAGGTTTTCGTGTCAATTCCACCAGTTTGGATAGCTCTAGTGGCTGGACATCACGCCCTTCAAACAAGGCAGTTAACTTGATGTCAACGCCGCGTGTCACCAATGTGCCCAAAGCGTATAGTAGACCTCGAAGTCCGCCACCCTGACCATCTAGGGAGACAACGGTATGGTTTCTGCCCTCAAGAATTTGACCGACGAGTTTAGTCAGGATACTCTTAGGCCCGACTTCCAGGAAAATCCGAGCGCCATCTGCATACATGGCATTGATTTGACCCACAAACTCTACAGGGGAGAGCAAGTGTTGAGATAACTGGCTACGTATGCTTTCAATTTGCGAGTCGTAGGGACGAGCGGTGGAGTTTGCATACACAGGAATTTTGGGTAGCTGCATCGGTGCAGATGCGATCGCACCCGCTAACGATACCTGAGCGGATGCCACTAAAGAAGAATGAAACGCGCCTGCAACAGGTAGCATCCGCGCCATGATCGTAAGCGAATTTAGACTATCGACAACTTGGCGAACCGCCTGCTTTTCACCAGAGATGACGGTTTGCAAGGGAGCATTGTGGTTAGCAATGACGACGCTTGGCACACCGTCCAAACGTGCCAACAATTCTTCACGAGTCGCTTGAACTGCTGCCATTGCGCCATCAGCCGCCGCACAAGCCGCCGACATTACCCGCCCTCTGGTTTCCGAAAGCTTGAGAAAAGCTTCTCTTGACAAGACTCCCGCCGCATACAAAGCCGCGTACTCGCCATAGCTGTGTCCGGCAACCATATCGGCATCAATACCAAGACGAGTGACTAAATCCAAGTAGCCCGCTTCCACAGCACCAATAGCTGGTTGAGCAATATGAGTATTGGTCAGCTGCTGTTGGTTGTGTACCTGAGCCGCTTCGGAATAGGGACTCGGAGGATAGATAAATTGGCTCAGAGGTTTGGGCAAACGATGGTTCAACTGCTGCTCTGCCAATTCTACGGCAGAGCGCATTTCCTTGAAGTACAACGCCACTTCGCGAGCCATATCTGGATATTGCGCTCCCTGTCCTGGGAAGAGGAAGGCAATTTTGTTATTTGTTATTTGTTGTTTGTTATTTGTTGTTTGTTGTTTGTCGTTGAATGTTGACAAATTTAGCTGGATATGTAAAGGCAGACTTACTGGAGTCTGATTATTTAAATGACTGAGAACTAAGTTTAAAGCTTCTTGAAGTTGTTGCAAGCTCTCAACAACGATACTCAAACAAACAGTGCCGTAGCTACTAAGTGAGAGTTTCGCGTAACTATAGGCTAAATCCCGAAGGCGGGGCTGGGCACCAGATTCTAAAGCATCGCTTAAGTAATGTACCTCTTGAGCTAGACTCTCGCGGTTTTCGGCACGCAACACAAAAAGCTCATAGGGCCAAGTTTGGACACCAGGGGCACTTTCTTCGACTTCACCTCGGTATTCTTCCAGCACAGCATGAAAATTCGTGCCACCAAAGCCAAACGCACTTACGCTACCACGACGGGGAGTGTCAGGATTGGCTAACCAAGGTTGAGCTTCTTTTAAGAGATAAACTGGGCTATTTGGATCGGTAATTGGGTCGAGTGGAGTCTCGACGTTTAAATGGGGAGGCAGGACTTTGTGGTAAGCAGAGAGGGCAACCTTAATCAGACCCACCACACCAGCGGTACATTTGGTATGACCGATCGCAGTTTTCACCGAACCGATCGCGCAGGACTTAGTAGCGGCTCCGTTAGCTTGTAAGGTACTGGTAATGGTTTCCAATTCGGCTCGATCGCCCGCCACTGTTCCAGTACCATGTGCTTCATAAAGCCCTATGGTATTGGGTGAGAAGCCAGCCTTACTGAAGGCACGTTTTACCGCCCGCATCTGTCCGGCAGGTAGGGGAGCGGTCATGCCCAAAGCCTTACCATCGCTGGAACCTGCTACGGCTTTAATCACGGCATAAATGCGATCGCCATCTCGCTCGGCATCGGCTAGACGCTTGAGGACAACAATGGCAATTCCCTCGCTGATTACAATGCCGTCAGCCCCCTTGTCGAAGCTACGCGATCGCCCACGGGGAGATAGTGCCTGAGTCTTGCTGAAACACAAGTAGGCAAAGGGACTTTGAACGGTATCTACGCCACCTGCGATCGCAATATTACTACGACCGCTTTCAAGTTCTTTAACCGCTAAATCAATAGCGGCTAGGGATGAAGCACAGGCAGCATCGACCGTAAAGTTTGACCCACCTAAATCAAAACGGTTCGCCACCCGTCCGGCAATCACGTTCAATAGCAAACCTGGAAAAGATTCTTCCGTCCATTCAGGCAACCGCTCCCAGACTTGCTCAGATGGCGCTTCTACAAACCGAGGAATTTCAGAACGTGTCGCATATTGCTGACCTAAATCGGCAATTCCGCCACCTGCCCCCAAAATCACAGAAGTATGTTCTCGATCAAAGTCACCCGATCCATACCCGGCATCGTCCAATGCCCGGCGCACGGCTTCTAAGGTCAACAGCTGCAAGGGTTCAATGGATTTGATGGACTTGGGCGGAATCCCAAAGCGCATCGGGTCAAAGGGCACATCGTCGATAAACCCCCCCCATTTGGAATAAACTTTGTCACGGGCTTTGGGGTCAGGATCGTAATAAAGCCGCCAATCCCAACGAGACGAAGGAATTTCGGTAATACTATCAACCTTCTTAAGGATGTTTTCCCAGAACCTTTCTGGGTTTTCCGCGTTTGGCAATAAGGTAGAAATGCCAATAAT
>DATNQT010000402.1:0-2681 GCA_036703885.1 Candidatus Sericytochromatia bacterium | reverse complement strand
AAAAAACACCAGACTGAAACAAATGTGATTTTGTAAAATAGCTCACTTATGCAAAAAGAAAGAATAGCAACTGCACCAAATAGCTTGAGCCGTATATCGTTATTGATAATAAAAGGAACGCTAGTGACTATAAGATATAAGTATTTGCTGAATTCATAAAAAGGTATAAACTTTAAACTATAGAGTAAATTCCCAGAAAACTTTTCCGGCGAGACTCCATGTATAACAACGCAACTAAAAAGATAAATACCCAAAATAATGCCAGCTAAAACCAGCCCTAATATGGTATTTCTTTTTGAGGAATTAGACTCCATTAAATAAACGGATAGAGGGCAGAGTATAGGCCAAACTCCTGTAGCAAAGAATAAAAAACTGTAAGTTACTAAAGAGTTGATTGAGTTTAAAGAGGTTTGACCGAGAGTTAACCATACCAGTCCTTCACTGAATTGTTGCACGGCAAATAATAACGGGAAGCTCCCCAGTAGAATCTCGCGTCTTGAGGAAACTTGTGTAAGAGTTGCAACTCCTAATACAGATAGTGTAATTCCTGCTGTAAAACTAGCAGTCGCGGAAAAACACATAAAATTCTCCTATTATTTACCGTGTATTCTCGTCGTTTTACCCGAACCAATCTTAAATTAGTCGCGCTCGTAGGAACGCTCAAACTTGGTTTTAACAATCTGAGCAACACCTGCCAAAGCTACCGCCATCAAAAAAGCCAAGACTGCCACTAAGTTTTGACTCGATGGTTTATCTATTGCCATTGCCCACGCTACCATTGCGATCGCCACTACAACAAATGTCTGTTTCAGCCTGTTTGTTACGTTATAGGCTCGATTACAAGAACTACAGATCTGTGTATGTCGTGAAAATCGGTCTAGCAGCATCGACTTGCGATCGCCTTCAACCTGGTTTCCAGACCGCTTCGAGCTAGAATAGCCCTGATAAAATGGCAAAGACTTGCCAAATTTGTCTAACCACTTTCGATACTCGATCGCCAACAAATCAGATGTCTTAAGTGGCAAATACACTTGTTTCAGGCTTTGTCCCAATCGCTCGATTTCTGCTTGTTGTCCTACGATCAAATCCAAATCCTCCTCAAACACTTTACTCTGACGGAGGTGTTCGATCCAGGGAAGCTTCTGCTTGAGTTGGCGAGTCGAAAAGTTACGATATCTTCTAACGAAAATACGGCATCGACCTTGACCTAAAGGTATTGAATACAATGCCAGCCCAAACAACAAACCACGCTCTTCTATACCAAGCCTGTAATGAACTAAATTCGGAGCCATGAAATCGAGTTGTTTCCAAGATTCATTGGGTTTGCGAGTTCCTCGATACCTGCCGCGAATTCCTGCAATAGAAGTCTCTATCGCTTCCATTTCCAGTGGTTGAGCGTCTTCTCGATAAACACCCGCCTCCGTGCGATCATGGCTAATGTAAACGTGAGCGGGGTCTAGAAAGTTTTCTACTAAATAAGTTTGGTCGTAAGGCAGCTCTGCCATGTAGTCTATGCTGACAACTTCTGGAGCGTTCAAAATGTCTACTACAGGAATAAGCTCCTCGTCAGCCGTTTCAGGTTTTCCAGGCCATACCCAAATCATGCCTTGGCGTTCCACAACCGTAAAGGCTTGCACGCAGGCATTCATAGGAATTTTTGCATCTGTGGGTAACTGAGGAATATGCAGGCATTGACCCTCGCTACCAAACTGCCAGCCGTGGTACAAGCACTCCAGCTTACCATCAATAATTTGTCCGTCGGATAGTTTGGCAGCGCGGTGAGGGCAACGGTCTATTAAACATACCAACTTTTCCTGCTTGTTTCTGAACAAAACCAAGGGTTCGTCGTATAAGGAAAAGCTATAAGGACGGTGTGGAGGTAAGTCTTTAAGGAAAGTAACAGGATACCAGCACTGCCTCCAGTTGAAGGTTTGCTCTACCTCAGGTATCGGTAAGGTAGACGTTTGTTGTGCTGCCTCTAATGTCATCGTCTTCTCCTGATTTCTAGGCTGATGCAAGATTTGGAAGCTTTTTAAGAAGGCAATAAAACTTCAAAATTTTAGGTGAATGGGTATTAATATTTTGGTACATGATTATGCCTAAAACTATAAAGGTCTAATTAGTTTTTTCCTTACTTCTTTACATTGTTTTCGAGTTTATTGTTTAGGTAATCTCTGACTGACTCAGATGAATCTAGTTGCAAAACGCGAGACGCGATCGCGTCCGCTGCCTTCATTGTTAATTGCGAAATCACTGCCTTCACTGCACCAATTGCCGGTGGATTCATACTCAACTCATCTACCCCTAACCCCAGCAGAATCGGTGCAGCTAAGGGGGATGAAGCCAACTCTCCACACACTCCTACCCAAATACCAGTAGTATGTGCCGCGTTCACCGTTTGCTGAATCATCCGTAGCACGGCGGGTTCAAAGGCATCAGCAAGGGTTGCTACTTTGGGATTAGTGCGATCGCTTGCCATCACGTACTGGCTCAAGTCGTTAGTGCCGATGCTGAAAAAGTCTACCTCTGCTGCTAGTTGATCGGCGATCGCAACGGCGGCTGGGACTTCCACCATAATGCCGACTTCCATTGCTTCATTGAACGGGATACCAGTAGAACGTAGTTCGGCTTGGGTTGCGCGTAGAATCTTCTTAGCAGCGCGGATTTCCCTAAGTGACGAC
>DATNQT010000401.1:0-15908 GCA_036703885.1 Candidatus Sericytochromatia bacterium | reverse complement strand
ATGTTCCAAGCTACTCGCCGACGCCTTGCTCTCTGGTACACTGCCGTAACCGCAGTACTGCTATTGCTATTTGCTACAGGCGTCTATTTATATGTCCGCAGCACGTTGATTGAGCGGGTTGATGATACTCTCAAACACGTTGTAGAAGTAGTGGAGCGATCGCTCGTTATTCAACACGCCGATGCATCTGATATTCCCTACCGAGTTAATGTTGAAGCTAGTTTTCGAGATAATGCCGACGCCGTAGATGATGACCACATCGACCTAGAATGGTTTAGCGCTACTGGCGAGTTGCTGTGGTCAACCTTATGGGAGCCACTAAATATTCCCTTACACCCGAACTACACTGGCGAAACGGTTTATATATCAGCCGAGCACTTGCTGCGACAGGTCACAAAACGAGTTCAAAACGGGCGTTATGTTTTGGGCTACCTACGTGTGAGCCACCCCTGGTTTGAAGTCACCAAACCAAGCCGTCAGTTAATGGTCGATCTTAGCCTTGGTACGGTAGTTATGGTAGTATCCACGGCGGCGATCGGCTGGTTCCTTTCGGGTCTAGCAATGAAGCCAGTCAAGGAATCTTACCAACGTCTGAAACAGTTCACGGCTGACGCCTCCCACGAACTGAGAAATCCGATCGCAATGATTCAAACAAACGTGCAGGTTGCCCTTGCCGATCCAGATTTTGAACCTCAGTTACAACGCCAGCAACTGAAGGTGGTGGAACGATTAACTCAACGGCTGGGGCGTCTGGTGAATGACCTGCTGTTTTTGGCTCGTGTTGATAGTGGCATAGTACAAGCCCAATGGCAACCCGTACCCCTCGATGCTTTGCTAATTGAGGTTATCGAAGAACAACAGTTAGTCGCTGCAGAGAAAGGCATTTCCCTATCCCTGCATTTGGTTGAACCCACCTCTAAAGAAAGCGCTAGTGAAGAGTTTTCCACTTTAACAGAGGAGGCATTTACGCTTCAGGCAGACTGGGATCAGTTGGCACGTTTATTTACAAATCTGGTGAGTAACGCGGTGCAATACACACCCGCTTCTAGAGAAAATCCGGGTGAAGCCTCCGTGCAGGTGGAGTTACAGCAGTTAGAACGCCCTAGTAGTGTGGGGGCGCGAAATATGCAGTCGTTACTCAGGGTACAAGTGCGGGATACGGGTATCGGCATCTCAGAATCAGCCTTACCCCACATTTTTGATCGCTTTTATCGAGTAGACCCTGCCAGAAAATATGCGGCGACAGCGGGGTCAGGACTAGGATTAGCGATCGCCTTAGCAATTGTTGAGAATCACCACGGTAACATCCAAATTGACAGCGTTCTGAATCGAGGCACAACCGTTAGTGTCACCTTACCGGCTTCGCAACCTAACTAATGACGGATAAAGGATGCTTCCTGTGGCAGAGGTTTGCCTCAGTTGGTAGCTTTTATTCTTCTATAGAAGGCTGGAACATTCAGCTGCTAGCTACAACGGCTTGAGATAACCTGACGTTTTTTCAAGCCTCAGCATTAGCTTGTTCAATTGCGAGATGAACCGTGGTCACCGATGCTCCAGCCAGTTATTACTTTATCTCGAATTTAGATACTTTAGGAGACTAATATGCCCATCGCTTTACGAGAAGATGTTATGTACATCTTGCTCAAAAAAATTGGTGAAGGTGACCACGACGGAGAAGGTAAGCACCCCGTTAGTTTTACAGAAGCAGACTTTGCAGGTCGTCAGCTTTCACCATCTGACCTTCTAGGACACCTTGATTATTTAAATCAAAAACAATATATCGAGGCACAGTTTACCGGCAACGCCTACGCTAACCAGGAGGATGTACCAGACGCCGTTGACCCAAAAGAGTTTGATTTCAGAATTGCCAACTCCTTCGGTGCTCCTGATGGTCCTTTACCTCACTTAATTAAGTTTGAAAAAGCCCAGCTGACCGAAAGAGGTCGCAAAATGCTGGAAAAAATGGAGGCAAACCCGCCCAAGTCACTAGAGGAAGGTCCAGTAGTACCAATTGCTACGAAAGATATGCCCTTCCTAGAAAAAGTGATGTACAAGGGCGACTTGGAAGATATATTCGATGCCAGGGATATCACTGAGGTAGTCTTCCGCACCATGCGTGACATGATGACAACGGAAGCTTCTGACCGAGTGGTAGAGGAACTGCACAAAGAAGCAGAACCTACTGAAGATAAAGCCCTGCAAAACGAAATCGCAGACTTGTGGAAAGATACAAATCCTATTGTCAGTTTCCTGAGTCGGATTCGTCCACCTCTAATCATTAAATCGGAGACCTTCCTACGTCGGATTCGTCAAGAAGCTGGTTTGGAACAAGATGTAGACCGGGAAATGGTCGTTAAAGCGGTTTTTTCGGCAACAAAAGATGAATTGTCGGAGGAACGAGTCAAGGAAATTGCTGATTTCTTACCTGACGAAATTCGGAAACTCTGGGAAGAGGCTTAAGTTTGTCGCTTGTCATTCCTAAGGACTAACTGACAAAAAATAATTGATTAATATAGCAGTAGTTACTTAGGTTAGGACAGTGTGGAGCGCCCTCGTACCCTGAAGCCTACTACGTTTTTACTCAGTTCACAGTGAGCCTTTCGACAGGCTCCAGGTAAGACTTGTCGAACTGCAATCAGCACTTTGCTATATGTAGTTGATGCCCGAAAAATTCAGATTTTGGGCATTTTTATTATGAAAAGGTCTTATCGTTATCCCACATTTATCTTTATCCAGAACAGATATCCTAAATTTTTCTTAATTCTCTTTGATTATGGCTCTTTTTAGTGAATGGATAGAGTGAAAACGCGATCGCGCCCTGCTGCTTTTGCCCGATACAGCGCTTCATCGGCTTGTGCGATCAGTTTTGCGGGTGAAGCATTGAGTGTTGGCACGAAACTGGCAACACCCAAACTCAGCGTGACATACTGATTGACTAGCGATCTGGCATGGCTTATCTTCAACCCTTGAACACCTTCTCGAATAGTTTCTGCAACGAAAACTGCACCTCTGGCATCTGTATTCGGCAGAATTGCAGCGAATTCTTCTCCTCCATAACGAGCAACCAAATCAGCCGGACGCTTCAATGCTT
The DNA here is from genome assembly GCA_036703885.1 of Candidatus Sericytochromatia bacterium. GTDB lineage: Bacteria > Cyanobacteriota > Cyanobacteriia > Cyanobacteriales > Coleofasciculaceae > CADCTM01. The sequence goes on along the minus strand of DATNQT010000401.1, from coordinate 12,817 downwards.
GACGCAGAACCCTGCCGACCTGTTGCAAACAAAAGTCTCCAGCGAGATGACCATATGTATCGTTGTAGACCTTGAAATAATCGAGATCACATAGAATCAGTGATAAAGGTTGTCGCTCCCGTGCCAGCCGTTGCCACTCAGCCTCAAGATATTCGTCAAACCGCCGTCGGTTTGCCACTTGTGTTAGACCATCGACACAAGCAAGGCGCTGTAACTTCTGATTAGCTATTTCTAGCTGTTCAAATAACGATGATTGCTGAATTGCGATCGCTACTTGCGTTGCTAATGATTTGAGCAAATCAATTTCTAACGGCTGCCATACCCTAGGTTCACTACAGTGATGAGCAATCAACAATCCCCATAAGGCAGGTGAAGACGCACTCACACCGGAAGTAATAGATGTAGAAATTCTTGCCAACGTCTCCCCATCACCGCATTGGCACGTCACCTCATCCTCTTCTCCCTCTCTTTCCTGATGACTGGCTCCTTGCAAAATCGGTACAACTAGATTAGCTTTCACCTGCAATCGAGTGAGAAACTCAACGTGACAAGGCGTGAGTCCCGCTTTCTGAATATCGGTTACTGCCCCGATGCGTCCTTGCTGGTACGGCTGAACGTGGGATTCCCCGAAACACGGGTCGTGAATCACCATGTTCAAGGTTGCCATATAATCAGGAGCTACAGACTCAACAACGACTTTGCCAGTCCAATCTGGCTCAAAACGGTAAATCAGTACTCGGTCGGTCTTGAGAAACTGTCGAACTTCCTCTGCCGTTGTATTGAGGATTTCCCCAATGTTCAAAGACTGGCGGATGCGATCGCACATGACTGCAATCAGCTTTTCTTGTTGGAGGTGTTGCTGTCGGGTAACTTCTGCCCGCGCTTTCTCGGTAATATCGCGAAAACTCCAAACGCGACCAATAATTTGTTGACCACTGCGCTGAGGTTGAGTGACCCGTTCAAAGATTCGACCATCTTGCAATTCAAGCAGGTCATAGCCCTCCGCTGCGGGTTGAGCATATAATTTTTTAGTTCTGCTTAAAATAGCCTCCGGTTCTTTCAACTGATTCAGGAGAAGTTTCAGTCGCTCTTGAGGATTCAGCAACCTCAGAGTTTCCGCTGAAATTCCCCACATCTCGACAAACCTTTGGTTAAAGCAGACAATTTCCCCAGCCGTACTGACTGCAACAATTCCATCAGTTGTAGAGTTGAGTGTGGCATTAAGTAGAGAAACAGATTTCTTTAGTTCCTGTTGAGCTTGACTTTGCCGCGTCATATCTCGAATCGCTGTTACTCTTACCAGGCGTCCCTGATAAGGGATAGCTTTACTACGAACCTCAGCAGAAAAGGTTGTTCCATCCTTTCTCAGTCCAAGAATTTCGTACATCTGCTCGCTATCAAGCACCATTATTTCTTGCACACAAGCGCGATACTCCGGAGCGACAAAGTCTAGGGCACTCTTTCCCAGTACTTCCGAAGGTTGGTAACCAAACAGAGTTGCAAAGTTACGGTTTACGCTGATTAGCGTTCCTTGTTCAGTAATCAAAACAGCTTCAAAAGTTGCTTCAGATAAGCATCGGAACTGCTCTTCACTTTCCCGTAGCGCCACCTGAGCTAACTTGTGACGATTAATCTCTTGTTGAAGTTGCTCGTTGGTTTTGATAATTTCTCTAGTCCGCTCTTCCACCAATTCTTCAAGGTGAAGCTGATATTTTCTAACCCGTGCTTCTACTGCGGAGCGCCTGTTGATTTCCTGTTGGAGTTGTTCGTTGACTTTAGTGAGTTCTGCTGTGCGTTCTTCTACTAATCTTTCTAAGTCGTCATAGTATTCGCTCAATAGGTGTTGGTGATGCTGCCTTAATTGTCGTTGAGCGAGGACACGATTGCAGGCTTCGATTGTCATAGCAACTAGAGTTGCGATCGCTGCCACAAAATCTTCCTCAATTGCAGTCCACTGCCGGGGCAAACCTGTATGTTCGTGACAGATGATGCCCACCATCTGACCATTTAGCCAAATCGGTGCATCCAACATGGAGGCGATGCCATTTGGTGTTAGATAGGATTCGGCAAACTCAGTAGTTCGGGAATCTGTGCGAGCATCATGTGCCGCAATAGTGCATTCACTTGCTAATGCCTGGAAGTAAGCTGGATAATCGGCGGCTGTCAGCTTTAGTCCAAACGTATGGCATCCCCGACTTCGTTCGTATAAATCGTGGCATTGCATACGTGAGCGTTCTATGTGTCTATGGAGTACCGTGCCTGAGGAAGCCTCAATATCTTGTGGAGCCGCTTCGCGATCGCTAACCTGAGTAAAGAACAACCACGGTCTTGTCTGGGACTGAGCCTCATCACCGTATAGCCAAACACTTGCCCGCTCAACGTCAAGGATACTGGCGGCAACTTCAGTAATTTCTCTCAAAGCTGCGTTCAAATCACCTTGGTTGATGGTCTTGCTTCTTGCCAGTACCATTAGTGCTTGAATTTGTCTGCCGAAACCCTGTTTATCCCTCTGCTCATGTTGTTCAAAAGCTTGGCAATCAACAATAGACCTCTTGCGCTGGAAGATCGCTGATGAGCGATCGGAAGCTAAGGCGGGAGGGATGTTCTCTGTATTAGTCACTCCTGTCTCCTCACTTCTTGGTAATGGCGCGGTGAAAAATGAATGTCCTACTCCTCCCACCTAGTTTAAGAAAACCACAAGCTGATGCAAGAGAACTACAGCTTCTGTGAACGAGTCCTGCGATGTTGTCTAAGACCGAATTCGCTCCTAACATCATTGCCGCTAACGTCTGAGCTGTGCCTGAAAATTCCACGAACTTCTGTAAAGCTGCGGCAAAAAGAGCGATCGCTTTTAACCACAGGAGAACCGTCCTCACAAACGAACCCAGATTCTCTTTCTCAGTATCCGTATGAGCTTCCCCTGTTGAAGCTCTATTACAAAAATGCTCGCTCAGTGTAAAAAGCAACCTTATGTGGGAATTAGCCTAAATCAAGACCCACCATCGGCATGCAATCGACTCCAGCTTCAGTATCACTACAGTGTCCTGTGCCAAGCCGAGCGAGAGGAATAAGAATTCCCTTTACATAGAGAGTGAAGTAGATGAATAGACTTATATCTTATAGAATTTTATGTCCCTTGAGTCCTTCTCTAACAAGACTCCGACACAGCTGAAATAATTTTTATCAATACCTTTCCCTTTTCAAGCGTCAGTAATTGAAATCACTCCTCCTAAGCACATTTGCTCACCTGCTGAACGCTCTGCCATCACTCAAAAAGCTGAGATTTTTCACAGCCCCCCAGAGAGTTCGATCGCTTTTTGAGAAGCCGTTGACCCAGATATTAGAATATAGAATTCAAGGCACGGCAATGAGCGCCAAGCGCCAAAGGTTACCACTAATTGAAGCGTTCATCCTAACCGGACTGTTAGTAGACTTGCTCTCACAGGTTGAGCATCGGCTAGAGACAAGAGAACCGATGCGCGTGGCACAAACCACTTGCATAACGCTTCAATCTTCACTGGTTAAAACTTTGGTAAAGGTTAAATCAGTTGAGCAGGTATTTCCATCAACCTTTAAGCTTGATACAGGTCTTGCCCATCCGCCGAGAATAGGAACTGAAATTGATGAACGCGACCCTATCACTTTCAGCGATTGTACTGGCAGGAGGTCAGAGTTCTCGCATGGGTCGCGACAAAGCCCTAATTGCTCTTCAGGGAGTGCCGTTGCTGCGGCAGGTTTGTGAAGTCGCCCTGAATTGTGTGGGTCAAGTCTATGTAGTTACCCCTTGGCCAGAACGATACCAAGATATTTTACCGAATGCCTGTCGTGTAATTCGGGAAATACCTTTACCAGGAGAGACCCAATCCCACGGCCCACTGATAGGATTTGCTCAAGGACTAACTCAGGTCAAAACAGATTGGGTCTTGTTACTTGCCTGCGATTTGCCTCAGTTGCAGGTCGAGGTTTTGCAATCTTGGGCAATGAAACTAGAAAATGTACCGCAAGAAGCGATCGCCTTATTATCCCGACAACCTAAAGGCTGGGAACCCTTGTGCGGTTTTTACCGACGCCAGTGTCTGCCAAGGCTCACTCAGTTTATCAACGATGGGGGGCGATCATTTCAGGGCTGGTTGTCGCAATCTCTAGTACAAGAACTGCAAGTTCGTGACGCTCAAATCTTCTTTAATTGCAATACTCCAACCGACCTGGAACAAGTTAGGTTTTAGGTTTTAGGTAGAATGCCACTGACTTAAGAACTCTCGTCACTCCCTTTGAACCCTTGCGAAGTTCTTGTCTGGGGGAGGCACTTCGTCCCCCAATGGGGGTTTTGGGGGGCATCGGGGTCCCCTTTGGGGTTGGGGGAAAGCCCCCCAAGCTGGGTTTTTCTACAAACAACTATTTTTCGCTTAAGTCAGCGACATTCGTGTTAGGTACAAGAGGATTTACCTAATATCCAACACCTGAGACCCAACACCTTACAAAAAGCCGCTGACTACGCGATTACACACCTGCCCCAACTACGTCCCCTACCTGTGCAAAAGATTTTGCTTTGGTGGGTTTAACATAGACTCGTTGTTCTTGCTTCAAGTTAAGTTCGTTAAACCGTTCCCTGGTAAGAATCACTCTAACCTCATGACCGTCATCTAATTGCAGCTGGGCTTCAATTTCCCGACCCAGATGAATGACGCGGCTGACTTTTGCAGAAGATCCAGTGCCGTCAGGGTCGATGTCAACTACAACGTCATGGGGACGTAAGAATACTTGAGGAGAGGCAGCATCAAGCCTGCTGTCCTTGAAAAGCCGAGAACTACTGGGCAATACATTGACTGGCCCAATAAAACTCATCACAAAAGCACTAGCTGGTTGATCATAGATCTCGGCAGGTGTACCCACCTGTTCCACCCGACCTTTATTCATAACGACGATTTCATCAGAGACTTCCATCGCTTCTTCCTGGTCGTGGGTAACCAAAACGGCAGTAACACCCACTTCATCATGCAGACGGCGTAACCAAGTCCGCAAGTCTTTGCGAACTTTCGCATCCAGTGCCCCAAACGGTTCATCCAGTAGCAATACCTGGGGTTCAACAGCTAGCGCCCGCGCCAAAGCTACCCGTTGTCGTTGACCTCCTGAAAGTTGGGAGGGGTAGCGATTGCCTAATCCACTCAACTGAATCAGTTCCAACAGTTCCTCAACACGAGCCTTCGTTCTGCCCTTGTTTACCTTACGAATATTGAGACCGAAGGCGATATTCTCGCGGATGGTCAGGTGCTTGAACAGGGCATAATGCTGAAATACAAAGCCGATATTGCGTTCTTGAACGCTCTGACGAGTAGTATCTTTGCCTGAAATCAAAATTTTGCCAGTATCGGGAGCCTCTAAACCTGCAACAACTCGCAGCAGCGTCGATTTGCCAGAGCCAGAAGGACCCAGTAACGAAACTAAAGAACCTCGTTTAACTTCTAAGTTAACCTGGTCAAGAGCTTTGAAACTACCAAACTGCTTGGAGACGTTCTCAGCCACAATTTCCATTTACACTTAACCTCTAGAGGAGAAAAATTACACTACATCCGAACCAGAAAGAGCTTGAGCAGGTTATTAAACTCAGAGCTTGCCCATACTACCTCAAATCAACCCAGGTAATCTACTGTTTATCGACTGGGTTACAGAAGTTTATAACATACTTAGCTAAATATTATGAAGCCGCCATGGGATAAACTGAAATCCCATAGAAGCAACGGCACAACCAATTTCTCTCTTGGAGTTCCTTGAAGTGTACTTTTCAAATAACCTTTAAGCTGGTGACAAGATTTGAACTTGCGACCGGCGGTTTACAAAACCGCTGCTCTACCACTGAGCTACACCAGCAACCTTTAGTCAGCATAGCAAATTCTGGAACATTTGTTATGGGTGATGAAACTAAAAAACCTTGGGGCAGGCTCCCACTGTATTTACTGCCAAGTATGAGGTTGAGCTTGCTTTCGGTGTCGGCGTTGTTCTTGCCGCGCCTCTTCGATTTTGGCAGAGCGATCGCCGAGCCTATTAAGTTTACAAAGTTATTACTGAGTAGCATAAAAGTTCTTATTTGCGCTACTATCTATAGTCATGTCTATATAAGACGATAACCCGACCAAGTAACCGTAGATTAGCAAAAGGGCGTTATATGCATTTGTGGCAAAAGATTACTCAGCGAAAAAGACCTTACCCTGGGAGCCAACAGCTAACTAATTGGCTTCAACCCAGTTCCCTAAAAAGATTTCTATCTCTATTTTTGGTAGGGATAAGTTTAAGTGTAGCGATCGCTGCCTGCACAGGTGGTAATAGCAATAATACTAATACTGCCGCTAGTCCGGGTGGTGCAAACAAAGGCGATGTTGAGCTAACCCTCGTCTCCTTCGCTGTCACAAAAGCTGCTCACGATCAAATCATTCCTAAGTTTGTAGAACAGTGGAAGAAAGAACATAACCAAAACGTTAAATTCAAGCCGAGCTACGGGGGTTCTGGTTCTCAAGCTCGTGCTGTAATCGATGGTTTAGAAGCAGATGTTGTCCACCTGGCACTTGCCCTTGACACCAACAAAATTGAGAAAGCAGGTCTAATTCAAGCAGGTTGGGAAAAAGAAGCCCCTAACGATTCCATCGTTAGCAAATCTGTCGCCGCGATCGTCACTCGTGAGGGCAATCCTAAAGGCATCAAAACCTGGGCAGATTTAGCCAAACCAGGCGTAAAAGTAATCACAGCTAACCCTAAAACCTCTGGCGGCGCTCGTTGGAATTTTTTGGCGCTTTGGGGTTCCATAACAAAAACTGGTGGGGATGAGAATAAAGCACTGGACTTGACCACCAAAGTCATCAAGAACGCACCTGTGCTGCCCAGAGATGCTCGTGAATCCAGCGATGCGTTCTTTAAGCAAGGTCAGGGAGATGCCCTGATCAACTACGAAAACGAGATGATTCTGGCAAAGAAAAATGGACAGAACGTCCCCTATGTCGTGCCCGATGTCAACGTCTCCATTGATAATCCCATTGCTGTGGTAGACAAAAACGTCGATAAACATGGTACTCGTGAAGTCGCCGAAGCCTTTGTCAAATATTTGTACACACCAGAAGCGCAACGAGAGTTTGCTAAGGCTGGATTCCGACCCGTTGACGCCACTGTTGCCAAAGAAGTAGAAAAGGATTTTCCCGCAGTCAAAACCCTCTTCACCGTTAAAGATTTAGGGGGATGGAGTGAAATCCAGAAGAAATTCTTCGATGACGGTGCTGTCTTCGACAAAATTCAAGCCAAAGCTTAGAAATCATCTTTGGTTGTTAGTTATTTAGTTGTTGGTTGTTAGCCTACTAACAACCAACAACTAATAACCCAATAACCAATAACCAATAACAAACGACAAATAATGGCTATTTCTTCTTTTCCCTCCCAGCCAGCTCCTGCCCGGAAGAATCCACTGGGTCAACTGTTTGGGCTTTCCTGGCCGTGGCGAATCACGCTAGGGTATATGACTATCATGCTGGTTCTACCCGTGTCAGCGCTGCTTTTAAAAGCTAGTACTGAACCACCAGCTAACTTCTGGAAGATTGCTACCAGTCCCATCGCTCTTGCCACCTATGATGTAACCTTCGTCACTTCGCTACTTGCGGCTTTATTTGATGGAGTCTTTGGTGTTTTAATTGCTTGGGTTTTAGTCCGATACGATTTTCCAGGCAAGCGATTGATTGATGCCTCGATCGATTTACCCTTTGCCCTCCCCACTTCGGTTGCAGGTTTGACCCTAGCAACTGTTTACAGCAACAATGGGTGGCTCGGTTCCCTGGTAGCACCGTTCGGAATTAAGATAGCTTTCACACGGCTAGGGGTGTTCATCGCGATGCTATTTATCTCCTTACCTTTCGTTGTACGGACATTACAACCCGTGTTGCAGGAAATGGAGAAAGAGATTGAAGAAGCCGCTTGGTCGTTGGGAGCCTCTCAATGGCAGACATTTTGGCGTGTAGTTCTGCCTCCATTATTTCCAGCAATTTTGACAGGTGTCGCACTAGGGTTTGCCCGTGCTGTTGGTGAATATGGTTCAGTTGTGATCGTGGCGTCCAACGTTCCATTTCAGGATTTAATCGCCTCGGTGCTGATTATTCAACGGTTGGAGCAGTATGACTATAGTGGCGCAACGGTGATTGGCACCGTTCTGCTAGCAATTTCACTGTTAATCCTATTAGGAATTAATCTCTTACAATCTTGGGGAAGACGCTATGAAGTCTGATTTAGCAGGGCATTCGTTTAATCCAGGTCTAGGTTCGCCGGATTCTCAGCCAGGCTCACCAACTAAGGCGCGACCTTGGGTTAAGTGGGTTTTAATCGCAGTGGCGATCGCCTACTTGTCGTTAATCTTATTTATTCCTGCTCTCAATGTCGTTGTGCAAGCGTTCAAAGGAGGATTTGGGCCTTTCTTGGGCAACTTGACGGAAGCGAATTTTGTCCACGCGGCTTGGCTTACTCTCTTTATCGCCCTGATTGTCGTGCCTCTAAACATCATCTTCGGACTCTGTGCTGCTTGGGTAATCGCACGTAATCAATTTCGGGGTCGAACCTTTTTAATTAGCCTTTTAGACGTTCCCTTCGCCGTATCTCCAGTCGTTGCAGGTCTGATGATTGTGCTGCTCTATGGTCGCAACGGCTGGTTTGGTCCTTGGCTAGAAGCTCACAACATCAAAATTATTTTTGCTATGCCTGCAATGGTACTGGCAAGTGCTTTTATCACCATGCCCTTTGTCGCTCGCGAGGTCATTCCTGTTCTAGAAGACGCAGGTCCTGAGCAGGAAGAAGCGGCTAGAACTTTAGGAGCAAATGATCGGCAAATCTTTTGGCGCGTTACCCTTCCCAATATCCGTTGGGGTTTGCTGTATGGCGTTCTCTTGACCAATGCTAGAACGATGGGCGAATTTGGCGCTGTATCAGTTGTCTCAGGGAACCTGACTGGTAAGACTCAAACCCTACCGCTATTTGTCGAAGAAGCTTATAAGCAGTATCAAACTCAAGCGGCATTTTCAGCGGCTATGCTGCTGGGTGGTCTAGCTTTAGTCACACTGGTACTCAAAGAAATTTTAGAGCGTAAAACCCGAATTAAAGATGCTGTTGAATAAGCTGTTCCACATCTAAGAAAGCAGATACTCACTCACCAAGACTCTTGGTGACACTGTTTTACCATTTTTGAACTTTTAAGTTGCTTAGGAGGCGACCATGACTGCTCATCACACTAATAACTTACAGGAAAAGTCGCGAGAATTGCTTCAATTGACTACAGATTCAGACTCTTTGGGTGCTGATAGACCCACTCAAACTCGCATCCGAGTTCGCATTCCTAAGGAGTATAATGACGAACCCGTGATTTCACGGTTGGTTTCTGATTACGGCGTCACTGTTAACATCACCGCCGCCCTTCTGGGAGCTAATGCACGAGATGACGGCTGGTTTGATCTGGAACTGCGCGGTAAAACTCCTCAAATCCAAAGTGCCTTAACCTACTTGGATGAACTGGATTTAGAGATGTGGGGCGATTCAAACACAGAAGCAGATGGTTGGTAAGCAGTTATTAGTTATTGGTTGTTAGTTTTTAGAAAAACTCTATCTCCACTAACAACTAATAACTATTAACTAATAACCACATCTAAGCCATACTGCTCTCAATTGCCCAACGTGCTAACTCAGTGCGGTTGTGGAGACCTGTTTTGCCCAGCATATTGGAGACATGGCTTTCAATTGTCCGCTGGCTTACATTCATCTGCTCGGCAATGTCTCGATTAGCCATACCCCGCGCTACGAGCTGCACAACTTTTAGCTCTGTTGGAGTTAACTCAACATCGAAGGGAACCTGGATTCTAGGTTCAGCATTACCACTTGAACCTGAATGGTGAATCAAACGGGTAGCTTGTTTGAGAGAAGATTCCACTTGGGCAACGAGTTCTTCTGGCTCAAAAGGCTTCACCATGTAAACATCTGCACCTGTGTTGAGTCCTTTGACTCGATCTTGGCTTTGACCCTTGGCTGAGAGAAATAGCACAGGAATCCAACTGGTGCGCGGGTCTTGCCGGACGTGTTCTACAAGAGCATAGCCGTCCATCTCCGGCATCATTACATCACAGATAATCATGTCGGGAATTTCCTGGTTGAGTACCTCCAGTGCTTCTCGACCATTTTCAGCAGTGACGACCTCATACCCCCGAAACTCCAGGTAGTCTCTGACTAGCAAAATGAGGTTGGGGTCGTCATCAATCAGCAGCAGTCGCTTGTTATCTCTGACAGCGTTTTCTTTCATAACTGTGACACTTGCTATGCCTTGCTTGCTGAAGTTAGTTTACTTGCTGAGGTTAGTTTATGATTTCCTCTGCGATCGCCCGCAAGACTATCTGGACACTCCCAAATCTGGCACTATATGACTTGTTTTGTAAGGAGAAAGTCTGTTGCACACTCGCCTACTGAACGTAAGTGAGCGATGAAACACCAAAATCCACTAGCGTTACGGAATTATACAGAATAAGTACTATGTTAATTTACTAGCTTGGGAAAGCTTAAGTTCTCTGGAAGTTTGTTGTCAATTGGTTCTGTCTTCTGTGCTTCTTGAGCAGGGGCGTGAATCGTTTCTGGTAAAGGATGAATCAAGAAAGCATATTCTTCGACAACCTTGTTCCCAAGGATATGCTCCTGAATAATCCGTTCAAGGACTTCTGGGGTGGTGTTGCGATACCAAACGCCGTCTGGATAAACCACTGCGATCGGGCCTGTGGCACAAACCCGCAGACAGTTAGCTTTCGTGCGGAAGATACAACTCGGTTGAGCGTCTGTTGGTTGGTCGAGTTTTAGGTCTTTAAGTCTTTTTTTCAAGTAGTCCCAGGCTTCTAAACCAACTTCTTTTGAGCAGCATTTCGGCTTAGTCTGGTCAGCACACAGAAAAATGTGTCGCTGGATTTGATTGAGTCCTAAGCTTTCTACAGTAGCTGCCATTGTGCTTAGGTCTGAAGCCCCATTAGTCTTTAAGGCTTCAAGATGAGACGGTTCGGCTGTGTTGTTATCTGTTTTATTGTCTGGCATGGCTAGCAAGTAGTTGTTTTCTTTCTCAGTACTATCAAAACATCATCAAAGCTGAGAACCCCTGTGCATAAGCTGCGGGGATGAAAGCGACATACGGGCTTTAGCCAAACATACACCAAAATGAAACACCCCTACACGGCAAAGAGTGGGGTGAGAAGAGTAATTCAGTTGCCAATCAAACTACCATCAAAAAAGTGGAAATCTCTCGGCTAGGAGATAGGTATTTATGTTAAGGAAAGCTGTATTTAGGAATACCCTTTGCTTGCTCTAGACCAGCGCGGCAGAAATAACGTAATCTCAAGCGGTCTAACTAACCAGTATTTTTACCTAGGAAGCGGTCTAAAGTAGAACGTTGCCTCATTCGCCAGTAAATTTATTTAAAATTTGCAACTCCCTCACTACAAGGATTACAGCCACTACTACTACTGAGTTCGGGAACCCGTACAAGAAAATTTGTTGCGATCGCCTCCCTTATTTCAGTACATTAGCACTCAGGAGCTGAGAGTGCTAAATCAGCCGAAAGAAAGTAGATTAGGAGGGAATTGTATGGCAGCTGTATCTTTAAGCGTTTCTACCGTCAAACCGTTGGCCGATCGCGTCTTCGTGAAGGTGAGTGCCGCTGAAGAGAAAACCGCCGGAGGCATTCTGTTACCCGATAACGCCAAAGAAAAGCCTCAAGTTGGGGAAATTGTCAACATCGGCCCCGGAAAGCGCAACGAAGACGGCTCTCGTCAAGAACCCGAAGTCAAAGTTGGCGATAAGGTTCTCTATTCAAAGTACGCTGGAACCGACATCAAGCTGGGTACTGAAGAGTACGTCTTGCTGTCAGAGAAGGACATTTTAGCTGTAGTTAGCTAGCTTGCTAAGGGCTACTGGCTGATAGTAATCAACGATTAGCAAGCTAGCACCAAACAATTAGCAATTCGAGAAAAATACCTACTTACAAAAAGTCGAAACCTATGGCTAAGCGCATCATTTACAACGAAAATGCACGTCGTGCTCTGGAAAAGGGCATGGATATCCTGGCAGAAGCCGTTGCTGTTACCCTTGGACCTAAAGGTCGTAACGTCGTTCTAGAAAAGAAATTCGGCGCACCTCAAATCGTTAACGACGGTGTCACCATTGCCAAAGAAATCGAATTGGAAGACCACGTCGAAAACACAGGTGTTGCTTTAATTCGCCAAGCGGCTTCCAAAACCAACGACGCCGCTGGAGATGGTACAACGACTGCAACCGTGTTGGCTCACGCAATGGTCAAAGAAGGCTTGCGTAACGTTGCCGCTGGTGCTAATGCCATCGCTCTGAAGCGTGGGATTGATAAGGCGATCGTCTACTTGGTAGAAAAGATTGCCGAACACGCTCGTCAAGTTGAAGATTCTAAATCGATCGCTCAAGTTGGTACAATCTCTGCGGGTAACGACGAGGAAGTCGGTCAGATGATTGCCGAAGCAATGGATAAGGTGGGCAAAGAAGGCGTGATTTCCTTGGAAGAAGGGAAGTCTATGACCACCGAACTAGAAGTTACCGAAGGGATGCGCTTTGACAAAGGCTATACCTCTCCCTACTTCGCTACCGACATGGAGCGGATGGAGGCAATTTTCGAGGAGCCTTTCATCCTGCTGACCGATAAGAAAATCACCTTGGTACAAGACTTAGTGCCAGTGCTGGAGCAAGTTGCTCGTTCCGGTCGCCCTCTGGTGATTATCGCTGAAGATATTGAGAAAGAAGCTCTAGC
>DATNQT010000400.1:0-3532 GCA_036703885.1 Candidatus Sericytochromatia bacterium | reverse complement strand
AATCAGCACATTGCCATCTTGTAATAAGGGATGATTGCAGTAATATTCAATTCGTTTGAGTACTGCACTATTACTACCACGACGCGCATAACCAGCCGCTTCTTTAAGATTGGAGAAGTCAAACTGTTCCATTGAGTAGGTGGCGTTGTTGATGGCGTGAATGCGATCGCGATTTTCTCCAAACCCCAACAGCAGCAAATCTAAAGCCTTTGCCTGTTTTGCCCGTTCCGACTTACTTTCGCCACCTTCCTGCTGAATAATTGCGGTACATTCCTGGCGTAGTGAGTCAATCAGTTCCGCTTGATTAATATTGACATCAAGTTTTCGCTGGGTGTGCTGTCCTTTAGGACGTAACAAGTCCATCACATCTGGTTGATTAACTACAGCATTAAATTCCAACCGTTGACATAAAGCACTCGCCTGCTCCCGAATCTCAACTTCACTCAGAAATGTCAGCACCACTCGTTCTTGCTCAGGTTCTGCATAGGCGATGTAACATTCCGTACCCGTCGCGTGTCCCTCCGCACTGTAAAGTAATTCACGCTCCAACAGTGCATTAATCAGCATTGACTTCCCAGCACTAAACGCACCCGCAAAGACAATCTCAAACGTTGGGGAAATCGCTTTACGCAGCGATGCTTGAACCGCCGTAACATCATCCTGCAACGCTCTTAAAGAAGGTTCCTGATGCAACAGATGCAACAGACTCTCTACCTGTTCTTGGAGATTCTCGCACTGAGGTAGCATTAGCGTCATGGTGGTAGTAGCTCAATCCAATAGGTGTTTAGGCAGATCTTAATACTGTCATTCCCTAAAGGACACCGTAAAATCAACGAAAAAATGCAATGAAGATTTTCGCCACTCGGCTAAAACCCAACCAAGATTTAAAAGAAAGCCTCAAAAGTTTCGTCAAACAAAATAATATTCAATCGGGTTTTATCCTCACCGCAGTTGGTAGCCTCAAGCAAGCAACCCTACGCTTTGCTAACCGGGATAACGCTCAAGTATTCAACGAAAGATTCGAGATAGTGTCCTTAGTCGGAACCCTTTCTATCCACGGAATTCATTTACACATTTCCCTATCTGATAAAAATGGTAAAACCATCGGTGGGCATCTTGTAGATGGCTGCATCATCTATACAACCGCTGAGATAGTTATCGGAGTCAGCGAAGATTTTATCTTTGTGAGGACAGTGGATGAAACAACTGGCTATAAAGAGCTAGAAGTTCAACCTAAAATTCAATAGTCTCTAAACGCTTGTACCTAAATAGAAATTACATCGACCCAATCTCGGTATTGCTCATCTCGATTCTCTGTAATCGCGGTAAGCTTTTCCCTTAATCTTTCAGTTATCGGTCTATTCTTTGGTAACTCATAATTTTCAATCTTTTTAACCGGAGTTATTTTAGCTGCGGTTCCACTTAGAAAAACTTCTTCTGCAATGAATAACTCAGATTTATCAACAGGTCGCTCTAGGGTTTTAATCCCTAAGTTTCTAGCGATCGCAATAATACTATCTCTCGTAATTCCTTCTAATATATCTTGCTCGCAGCCAGGAGTAATTAGTTCTCCCTTCCTCACTAAAAAGACATTTGTACTAGAAGCTTCACTGACTTTACCCTGAGAATTTAGCAATATCGCTTCATCAAATCCGGATTCTACAGCTTCCGTTTTAGCTAAAGAAGAAGTAATATAAGCCGCACTAAGCTTCCCTTTCAATGGCATACTACGGTCTTCTTGTCGATACCAAGAACTAATTCGACAGCTAACTCCCTCAGGAGATAAATAATCTCCTAACTCTAACCCATAAACAAAAAAATCTTTTTCAATATTATGTAGCCTGGGAGAGATGCCTAAATCTGAGGTATAAACAAAAGGTCGAATGTAAAACGATGTAGTTGGTTTATTCTTTTTAACAAAATCAATAATAATATTTTGGATTTTATCGGCTGGTAAGTCGTAGTGTAAAAACTTAGCACTATTGCTTAATCTTTGACAATGACTATCTAGGCGAAACAGCAACACTTGCTTGGGATTTTGAGGGTCAGGGATACCTCGTAAGCCTGCGATCGCTCCAGTTCCATAATGCAAGGCATGAGTAGCAATGGAAATATTTGCCTCTGCGAAGGGGATAAATTGGTTTTTAAAATAAGCAAGAGGTAAAAAATTGTTCATAGTCAAACTCATCAATTAATAGATAGTTGATGTTTAATAACATTACTATATAATGATATTTCTGCACCGTTCTGGTACAGATTGATAAAGTTTGACTAGAACACTTATTGCTTGTATTTACAGTCTGATCAACCGTACTTGCTTAACCAGAGCAAGATTAACCCAATATAGGCAGAATTTTAGCGATCGCCTTCTTCATCTAGCAACGCCTGCAAAGCTGCCTTCATCTCCTCTGGATTTGTCGTCGCCGTACCAAACTGCCGCACTACAATACTCGCCGCTAAATTCCCTAAAACCGTCGCTTCCCAAACCGAAGCACCTGCACACAAGCTCAACGTCAGCGCCGCCACAACGGTATCCCCTGCCCCCGTAACATCAAAAACATCAGTACGGTTAAAAGCCGGGATGTGATGCTCCCCACCCGTTCTATCAAATAGGCTCATTCCCTCATCGCCACGAGTAATCAGCATTTGTTGAGCCTGAGTCAATTCCAGTAGATCCAAACCGCCTTGACGCAGAGTTTGAGGATTATGAATTTTATATCCAACTGCCTGTTCCGCCTCCGGCAGATTTGGGGTAAATAACATGGCACCACGATAACGCCCTAAACCCGTTTGGGCATCGACAATCGTGCGTGAGTGAGACAATGCAGCTTCAATTACAGGGGATGTGAGGACGCCATCCCCATAATCGGAACAAACCACAGCATCTACCGTATCCAACTGCTGCCGAATTAGCTCTGCCAAACGTAACTGCATATCTGAGTCTGGCAACTCATCAGATTTTCGGTCTACCCTCACAATCTGTTGTGTCACAGACTGACGCGCATGACCTGCAATCCGGGTTTTTGTTACAGTTGGTCGGTCTGGGTCAATTAACATGGCACGGGTATCAATACCCGCTACTTCAAAAATCCCCCGCAACGCTTCCCCTTGAGAATCCTTGCCCACCAACCCGACTACCTTCACTTTCGCCCCCAGCGTTGCCAGGTTATAAACCGCATTCGCGCCACCGCCTGGTATCTGCCGCGTGGTTTCGTGACGGATAATCAACACAGGTGCTTCTCTAGAAATCCGCTCGACTTGTCCCGTGAGAAACTCATCGAGGGTTAAGTCACCAACTACTAGCACCCGCGCCTCGGCAAAGCTGTCAAGTAACGCAAATAAGCGATCGGCTGAGGCAGTCAGCTGATTTTTAAAAGAAGATTCAGGCATAGACCAGAGAAGCAAAACACCAAGGCTTCATTATCCAGGAAGATGCTACCTGTTACAGCCTCGCATCTCATCCCTCCGGTGATTTTTCGGATTTAGGAGACTCTTGAGGTTTAGCTGATTCTTGGGGTTTAGGAGACTCTTG
>DATNQT010000399.1:0-3828 GCA_036703885.1 Candidatus Sericytochromatia bacterium | reverse complement strand
AGATGTTTACACAATAGTTATTAAATAGCAACAGCCAGGAGCTAAGAGCTTGCTAGCGAACAGCCCGTTATGGAAGAGATTATAAAAATACTGGTGGTAGAAGATGATGAAGTCGATCGCATGGCAGTACGCCGAGCGCTCAAAACGGCTGGTCTGTCAGTAGAGATGATAGCCGCTATTGATTGCAAAAGTGCGATTTCCACCTTGAATGAACAGAGCTTTGAGTGTGTTCTACTCGACTATCGCCTGCCCGATGGTGATGGGCTGCATCTAGTTCAAGAAATCCGTAGTTCTGGGAGTAAAGTCCCTTTAGTCGTTCTAACGGGTCAGGGAGACGAGCAAATTGCCGTAGAACTAATGAAATCAGGCGCATCAGACTATCTTTCCAAAAGCAAGCTCTCTCCCGAAACACTTTCTCGCAGTGTGCGTAATGCCGTTCGCATCTATCGAGCCGAAACAGAGGCGGCACTAGCCACAACTCGCTTGCGTGACAGTGAGGAACGCTACCGCTTGGTGTTGGAAGGTTCAAACGACGGCATTTGGGACTGGGATTTGATGACCCACGCAATTTATTGTAATGACCGTCTCTATGAAATTGTTGGTTTGTCCGCTTCTGAAGTAACGGTTAGCTACGACCTGTTTTGTCAGCTACTGCATCCGGAGGATCGATGGAGGATTAGTCAGGCGGTGGCGGCTCACCTGCAAAACAGTGTTGAACTGGATGTAGATTTTCGACTGCGGCATACCTCTGGAGACTATCGCTATTGCATTGCTCGCGGTAAAGCGTGGCGAGATGCACAGGGACGCCCCTTCCGGATGTCTGGGATCGTTAGCGATATTACTGAGCGCAAGCGGGCTGAAGAATCGCTGCGATTTCTGGCTGAGGCAAGTGCTTTACTTTCAGCGTCCCTAGACTATGAAAAGACTCTAGAAAGCCTTGCTAAACTAGCTGTGCCCTTCCTAGCGGATCTGTGTATCGTTGACATTGTTGAGAGCAATACGGTGCGCCGGATGGGAGTTGCCCATGCTGATTCAACTCAGGAGGAGATGGTGCAACGACTACACCAGTACCCACCCACCATCAACGGTATGCACCCGGTAATCAAGGTGTTGCGCACGGGCGTTCCTGACCTGGTGCCAGAGGTTACTGACAAAGTGCTAGTATCGGCTGCCAGCGATCCAGAACACCTACAAATGATTCGCGAGCTGGGGTTTAAGTCCTATATAATCGTGCCACTTTTGGTGCGGGGGCGGACTTTGGGGACGATTTCCTTGGTGTCTACTCAAACTGAGCGCCGTTATAATTCCGGTCACTTGGCGCTGGCTGAGGAACTTGCCCGTCGTGCTGTATTATCGCTTGAAAATGGTCAGCTTTATCGTTATAGCGAAGCGGCGCGAAGCGCGACACAGGAAACGAGTGAGAACTTGCGTCAGGCGATCGTGATTTTGGGAGAGCAGCAGCAGCAACTGCGGATACTCCAGCAACTGACGAACTTACTCAACCAGCGCCTGACAGACCTGCCGGGTTTATTACGGGAGATGGTAGGGGCTGTGGCACAAGCGATTCCTGGTGCCCAGTTTTGCTTTATCATGCTCAACAATCCTCAGTGCAACGGACTGGTTTTGACGGTAACGGCAGGGGCTGATACGGAAAAGCTGCGATTAGATAAGGCGTTTTCCCCTCAGGAAGGATTGCTCTCTCAAGTATTTTTGACGGGCGAATCTCAGTTGATTCTGGGCAGTGACGGCAAGACACCGCAGCTAGAGGAACTCCCTGCGGCGATTTACGCGGTGGCAATTGAGTCAGTGCAGGCGGGGCGATTGGGAGTATTAGCGATCGGGAATTGGGAAGAGCAGAATGCTTTTGATGAGGAAGACCGGAATCTGCTGCTAGCAGTAGGGGAACAGGCAGCGATCGCAATTGATAATGCTCGGATGATTAAAGCCTTGGAGGAGCAAGAAGCCCGTTTGGAAGAGCAAAACAAAGTGCTTGCTCAACAGAACCAAGAACTAGAAGACCAAAGACAGCAGCTTCAGTTGCAAAACCTCCAACTATTGGAAGCAGCACGGCTAAAGTCTCAGTTTCTTGCCACGATGTCCCATGAACTGCGGACGCCGATGAATGCCGTTATTGGCTTTTCGCAGTTGCTGTTGCGCCAGCGCCAAAGTCCACTGACGCCTCAACAAGTCGATATGATGGAACGCATTCTCAACAATGGCAAGCATCTACTAACGCTGATCAACGACATTCTCGATCTATCCAAAATTGAGGCGGGACGTTTAGATTTGAAACTGGAAGCTTTTAACCTAGAAGCACTGGTAAGAGCCACTATTGAAGAAATCCGCTCTCTAGCTGAGGATAAGGACTTAGCATTGCAGGTTCGTACCGATTTACAAAACCCCAACGCGATTAATGACAGCTTCCGCCTGCGGCAGATTTTAGTTAATCTCCTCTCTAATGCAATTAAGTTTACTGAGACAGGCTCTGTCGAGATAGAGGTGAAGGAAACTACGCCAGATCGGTTGCTGTTTACTGTCAAAGATACAGGGATTGGTATTGCCCAGAATGAGTTAGAACATATTTTTGAGGAGTTTCGGCAAGTCGATCAGAACCTCACTAGAAGGTATTCCGGCACGGGTTTAGGACTGGCAATCACAAAATCATTAATCGAGTTGATGAAGGGAAGCATTACAGTCGAGAGCCAACCCGGTCAAGGTTCTATATTCCGCATCGAATTACCACGGCTAGTAGAAGCTCCAGCTTCAAGTTACGGTAGCACGGCTCAGGTTCCAGCTCAGTTACGACCAAAGACACTAGATAGCTCTACCTTACCTCCCACCCTTGGAGAATCTCGTGCTAGAAGAGTGCTTTATTGAACAGGTACTGATTTTGCGAGCAGATTCAAGTTACTGAAGTGCCAAAAATTCTTGGAGTAATTAGCAGTAGGAAAGAGCGATCGCATCTTGTGGAGGGTGGGGGTAATGCGATCGCTTCTCTGAGGCGTTGGGTGTAGAGTGTAGGGTATATTCCAATCAGCAGTTACCCTGTTCTAAAACCCAAGCGTGAGCGAAAATGGAGAAAATGTAGGGTTTACTCTCAAACAGAGCAAGTTTGACTACTTTTTTGGTAGGGTGCGATCGAATCCCCGCAATCAACAAAGAGCGTTACAGAATTTAGCAAACTTAAGGCAATTGGGTATTGATGAGGCTGTGGGTGGGCGAGAACGTCTTCTACAAATCTTTCAAGATGGCTTAAATGCTCCTGAGACAGGTAGATACTTTTCTGAGTATGGCATTACTCTTACCAGAAGAGTGGAGTTGGGTAGGGGAGCGCTTGAAGTCAAATACTTCTCCTCAGACGGTGACTTGTCCTCTACTCCTGAAGTTGTCACCATTATTCCTAAAATTTATCGGCAGGAGTCAGACTGATGAATATTCAAATTATTGGGGAATCAGAGTTTAAGAAAATAGAGGCTTCTCGAAGAGCGATCGCTCATGACTATGCTCGGAAATTTGCTGTTTTGGATCTAGGTGAGATTCTAGGCTGTTATGGATTAAGTTGGCGCAGTGAATTAATTGAGCCAATTGTTGAAGTATCAACAGATGGACTGACAGTTTGGCTAGGAGTAGACCAACAGGTTGCGGCAATTTATATGTCTCAAGGTCAGATTCGTCTATCTCTGCCACTTAATAGCAATCTGGTTCAAATTCTGGTTGGGGATAAGCTTACTGCTGTACTTACTGAGGATGAGGTATTGCTTTTCAATCCTGATTTTTCTATCCGGTTGATTAAGGGATTGCCTGACTTAGCTGAAGAAATAGTAATGG
>DATNQT010000398.1:0-2103 GCA_036703885.1 Candidatus Sericytochromatia bacterium | reverse complement strand
CTTTGATTTGTTGCATGATAAACGCTGCGATCGCTACTCGAATCGCTAACCAAAAGCTGTTGAGCATGACTAAAATTATCACAAGACCAATTCCCAAAGCTGCACCGATGAAGGGAATTAGTTGAGCAATACCAATTAGCATGGCAAATAGCAGGGCAAACGGTACTTTCAAAACTATAAATATCAAGGCTAATGTAATAAACATAAACAACCCTAGCAGGAGTTGGCTGATCAAAAAGTTTTGAAAGTTTAGACGTAAAGCTTCGCTGAAGGGTAATCCAATTTGAGGGGGCAGCAAGCTTATTAAACCCTGCCAAAGCCTTGCACCATAAACCAGCATATAAAAGGCGAGAACAACTACTAATACAGTGTCTAGTAGCCCTGACAAGGTTCCTAAAGCAAATCCTAGAACCTGAGTTGCTAGAACCTGTACTTGGCTTTCAATATTTGCATTGAGGCGACTGGTAACCCCTTTAAAGTCAATCGGTAAATTCCGTTGTTTTGTCCAGGCGTGCAATCGGTCGAGATTCGTATTACTAGCTTCTAACCAATCGGGTATTTTGTTTAATAGTTCAGCAGTTTGATTAATCAGGATTGGTACTAAAGTAATACCGAGAATGACCAAAATGGTTAAAGCCAATAGTAAAACGACAATCACTGCCTGAGACCGACTCCGGTAAAATCGTACTAAGCTCCGGACAGGATAATTCAGCAGAAATGCCAGAATTGCCGAAACGATTAGCACTGTAATCAAATGCTCAAAATAGCGAAAGAATTGGGACAAAAGCCAGATATTGAGCGCCAAAAGTGGACCGCTCAGACCAAGAAGTAGGAGGCGTTGAACGTAGGGTGAAAGGCGCATAACAAACCCCCTTTGGTAGCAGGTAATTGAGACAGAATTTTATCAGCAGAGCTTGCAAACAATGGATAAGACGAGAACGACAGCAAGAGGAAATGAAAGATGGATACAAGCGTAGCTGATTTGCGTAAAGAGTACACCCTCCAGGGGTTGAGGGAAACGGATGTAAACCCCAATCCTTTCGAGCAATTTAAAATTTGGTTTGAGCAGGCACTATCAGCCCAGTTGCCAGAACCGAATGCGATGACAATTGCAACCGCGACACGGGATGGCAAGCCTCATACCCGGATAGTGCTGCTGAAGGATTATGATCAGCGGGGCTTTGTATTTTATACCAACTACGAAAGTCATAAGGGGCAGCAGTTGGTACAAAATCCTTGGGGTGCGATCGCATTTTGGTGGGCTGAGTTAGAACGGCAGGTACGCATTGAGGGGCGTGTTGAGCAGGTTTCACCCCAAGAGGCGGACGCCTACTTTCGCAGCCGTCCTAAAGGCTCTCAGCTAGGTGCATGGGCTTCTAATCAAAGTCAGGTTATCGATAGCCGTGAGGTACTAGAGCAACGGTTGCAGCAGCTAAAGGAGGAATACGAAAACAAGGATGTGCCACGTCCGCCTCACTGGGGAGGCTTCCGGGTGATTCCAGACGAGATTGAGTTCTGGCAGGGGCGTCCCAGTCGGCTGCACGATAGGTTACTCTATCGGCGGGGTGAAGATGGCAAGTGGACGATTCAACGTCTATCACCGTAAATACAGTAGGGGTAACGCCCCCGTACTTACTCTGTGCTAATCAGGAATTGCTATAGTTCAACTAAAAAGAGCCAATTAAAGCAAGGGCTGATCGAGCAATGGTGAAGTCATGGGCAGCTATAACCGATGAAGAACTGATGCTGATAAGTTCACAAAACCCAGAGCTGCGGTTTGAGCGTAATGCTGATGGAACACTTGTAACTATGCCACCAACTGGGGGAATTTCTAGCAACAGAGAAATTAAAGCTGGAGCCTATCTGCTGACTTGGGTGGAAAGTCAAGATCTGGGTGAGGTATTTAGTTCTAGTTGTGGCTTTAAATTAGCTAATAGTGCGGTTCGCTCTCCTGATGCGGCTTTTGTTGCGAAGGGGCGTTTACCAGAAGGGTGGGATGAGGAAGAGGATAAATTTATCAATCTTGCCCCAGATTTTATAATCGAAATTCGTTCTAAAACTGACAGCTTGGAAACACTCAAAGCGAAGATGCAAGAGTATATC
>DATNQT010000397.1:0-3429 GCA_036703885.1 Candidatus Sericytochromatia bacterium | reverse complement strand
ATCCCCATCCACGTTGGCTTCCTGCAATCTGGGGCTACCCGCCAGATTCTCGCCAACCCCGATGAAGACTTTCCCCTCGACTACACCCCCGACGCCTTAGACCAAATCTACGCCCTCACAGCAGGTCAACCCTATTTAGTTCAGCTCGTAGGATTCCAGCTCGTTCGCCGCTACAATGACTATGTTTTCGAGCAAGGACGCTCCCGCAACCCAGACTTCACAGTGGAAGACGTAGAAGCCGTCATCAACGACGCCGAATTCTTCAAGCGAGGGCGCTACTACTTTGATGGCGTTTGGGGTCAGGCAGCACGAGGGGCTTTTGGACAGCAGGCGATACTGAGAGCATTAGCACCTCACCCACAGGGGTTAAGCATCGACGAATTAAAGACACAATTAGACGAATTTGTAGGGGCGCAAAGCCTTGCGCCCCTACAGGAGGAAACGTTGCAAGACGCCCTCAAGACTCTAACGCGCCATGATGTAATTCAACAAAAAGAGGGTGGCTGGCAGATTATTGTGGAACTCTTTCGCCGTTGGGTATTGCCGACTTAGTGAGGTTACTCACCCACTATCTCCAAAACGATAGCCTTTCCCATAAACCGTGTGAATCAGCGGCGTTTCCCCTTTTGCCTCAATCTTACGACGCAATAAACGCACCAAAGCGGCTAGGACATTACTACTGGGTTGTTCTTCCTCCGCCCACAAATGTTGATAAATTTGCCCATGTGTCAACAGTTGACCCGCGTGGCGCATAAAGTATTCTAGTAGCTGACTTTCTTTTTCCGATAACTCAATTAAGCGCTCACCGCGATAAGCTAGCTGATTTTCTAGATCGAGTTCTAGTTCTGCAACTCGTAAACGCTGACTTGCACTACCGTCTGTAGCCACCGAACGGCGGAGTAAGGCGCGGACTCTAGCCAGTAACTCGCGCAGTTCAAAGGGTTTCACCAGATAGTCATCAGCGCCCGCATCTAATCCCCTAACTCGGTCATCTAGGGTATCTTTCGCCGTGAGGAAAAGTACAGGTGTCGTCCGTCCTTGCGATCGCAACTGTTGGCAGATTTCCAACCCAGAAAGTTGCGGCAGCATCCAATCCAAAATTAGCAGATCGTAAATGCCTTGCGATGCCAACTTGTTCCCTGATGCACCATCATAAGCTACATCAACACCATAACCTTCACGGCTTAGGACTCGACTCAGCGGGTCAGTCAGCTCAACTTCGTCATCAACTAAAAGGATTCGCATTGTATTGGTTATCAGCTTTTATTATCAGGAAGAGGATTGAGGAGTGAGGAAACAGGCAACTTTGACGTTATTAAAGCTAACGTACAACACTCTTCCCCGACTCTCTACTCTCCTTTCCCCAATAACCCGCTAAAGCTGGAAATTAGGAATACTCTCAGTTTCAGTAATCGCCGCCGTTACCCATTCCTGCATAGTAGGAAGTGTCCAAACCGCCTCAACATAAGCTTGTGCAACCGAAGGCAATTTCACTGCGTAGGTAACGAACCGTGATACGACGGGCGCGAACATGGCATCAGCGATAGTGAAATGACCAAATAGTAAGTCACCACCAGCACCAAACTTTTCACGACACTCTTGCCAGATAATTGTAATGCGATCAATATCGGCTTCTACGAGAGGGTTCTTACCCAAAACACAAAGTCGGGAGCGGCAGTCCATTGGCATATTTTGCCGCAAGTTGTTAAAGCCAGAATGCATCTCTGCACTAACTGAGCGAGCCACTGCTCTTGCGATGCTATCCTCTGGCCATAATTTGGGGGCAAAGCGTTCGGCAATATATTCGCAAATAGCCAGGGACTCCCATATTGTAAGGTCGCCATGCAGCAAAACGGGTACTCTTCCGGATGGAGAGTAGCGCCGAATCTCTTGGTATGTATTAGGAGTGTCTAGGGGAATGCGTACCTCAGTAAAATCTAATCCAGCTTGTTTCATTGCTAGCCAAGGGCGCAGCGACCAAGACGAATAATTTTTGTTGCCAATAACCAGAGTGAGCTGGGTCATAAATAAAGTGAGCCGTGCCTAGGCGATCGCAAAAACACGCTTCACAAAAAACAGTAGTAGATCTCAACTTAATATAAAAATGCTACGCTTCCGCTATGAATTTGAAGTTATAAAGATTCACAATAGTTTTATGATCTTTAAGCCTTATTAAGCAAAGCTCAAAGAGCGGTACTTCAAGTAGAGTAAAATTTTCTATGCTGACTGTTGCATTACCAAAAGGCGCACTTCTAAAAGATAGTATCAAACTGCTCCAAGCTGTCGGATTAGACTTTAGTGCTTTTCTTGACCCAGCTAGCCGCCAACTCCAAATTCAAGACCCCAAAGGCATCGCTAAAGCCTTGCTGGTACGAGCGCAAGATGTCCCGGTTTACGTGGAATACGGTCAAGCCCACCTCGGAATTGTCGGTTACGATGTACTGCGGGAAAAAACCTCTGAAGTTGCTCACTTAGCAGACTTAAAATTTGGCAAATGTCGAATGTCAGTAGCAGTAAGGGATTCCAGCCCTTATCGGCGTTCTTTGGAACTACCTCCCCACGGTCGCGTTGCATCGAAGTTCATTTATTGCGCCCGCGAGTACTTCAACAACCTGGATTTACCCGTAGAAATTATCCCCCTCTACGGTTCTGTAGAACTCGGTCCCATCACCGGAATGTCAGAGGCAATTGTCGATCTAGTTTCGACAGGTCGCACTTTAAAAGAGAACGGTTTAATTGAGATTGACACATTGTTTGAAAGTACAGCACGCCTGATTGCTCATCCCCTGAGTTATCGCATCAACACCGACAATCTCAACAACTGGGTAGAGCGGCTACAATCATCAACCTCCCTTGCTGCGATCGCTTGATAGTTGCCAAAGTAGCTGTAGTAGACCCTAGGACAAAGCTCTAGGCTAAAGCTATAATCCCGTCTAGGTAATAACTTTCTAGTTCTTACCTTGTAGCGCAAGAGGGTCTTGACCGTATGGAAAACAAACAAAAGCCGATTACTGTTGATCTTTGCTCAAAACATGACACCTCTGACGTGCACGTTGCCTATGAAGTAGGGGAATTGACCGATTGGCGCGAACTCGATCTAGGGGCACTTTACCTTGAACCGATGGAGTTGCGTTTAGCTAAAGTCAAGATCAACTTCCAAATCGGCAGCCCCTTAGATGTGAAGGTAAAGTTCTCAGAAGAGAGCGAGGGGGTTTTGAAGAATACGGAGATTAAGATCAGTGACTTGGAGAAACCAGTAGTCTTTCCGTTACGGAAGTTAGCTTCCTAACCTTTGAGCGCCAGGGTACTATACCAATTCTCTAAATGCTGGCTACAGATAGAGTTCTTGCTCCCTCCCCTTTATAGCAAAGTGCTGAGTGCTGAGTGCAGTTCGACAAGCTCACTGTGAACTGAGTGCTGAGTAAAAAC
>DATNQT010000396.1:0-4635 GCA_036703885.1 Candidatus Sericytochromatia bacterium | reverse complement strand
GCTCTCAGGCGCGGTTACAACGAAGCGGAAGCGGCCGGACATTTGCTGGGGGCGATCGAGGCTGTGGCGCAAATTGAAGGGCGCAGTTTGGATTTTAATGAGTTGATTCGGTGTCAAAACTTAAAGGCGATATCGGGTATTTCGGCGGTGGGCGTACCCGATAGTGTCAGGCAAGATTGAAAATACTATAGTCGAAATTCGGGCTTCATCAAATTCGATAGGTAAAGTGATTTTGTGGAATTTGAATTTATCCCTCTTTTGTCACTCTCGGCAGAGAGTATTTTCAAACTCCTGTTATGTTGCGAAGCTTATATTTATTGATGCGCTCGTAGAGCTCAGGCCAAAGTAGATCCCTTTGTTTGAATACGTCAAAAACTACCTGTGGAAGCGCTGTCGGCAAAGCCTGCGTGCAAATATCTTGCAATGCAGCTCTCAAACGTTCAGCAATCGTTTTAAATTCCGACAGTTCTATAACCATGATTTCAGAGTCAGGGTTAGCACTTTGTGAAGGGGGAAGCAGTGGCCCTACAAAAGCAGAATAAATTTCTGAGGATTCTGAGCGATCGCGAACCCATTGAATATGATCTCTGAGCTGACCTAACTCATCTTTTTGATAACAAGAGCCAGTTTTTTCAGACTTAACTTCTAAATTTAAGGCTGGACCACCAAGGGTATCCCAGAGAACATCAGGCCCAGTGCGAAACTCGTGATCTGGTCTAGTAGCTGTAAGACCAAGATATCGGCCTAAAGCGCAAAGCGCTGCCTCAGTTGGAGCTGATTTAGCAGTACCATTTAATGCGGTCAGATCTGAATCAAAACGTTTTGGCATCTCGTGACGCATCTGCGCTCCACCCCGATGTAAATATCTAGCTACTGCAACAACTTGTGGTGGAAGCTGTTGGTCTGATTCTGATAAACCTGGAATGTGTATTGGAGGAATATTTGATTCTATATTGTGTGCGCGTTGGTATGCCTCGAAAGCTTCGTTATTTTTACCTAATCGTTGGTAACAATAACCAAGCCACAAAAGATGCCAAGCTCCAGTCTTATCGCTAATTGTAAAAGTTCCTTCTAATGATTGCTCCAAAGACTTTGCTGCTTCTTGATACTTACGCAGCCATAAGAAATTACCAAATTCAACTTCTATCTGAGCAATTTCGAGAGCTTCTTCGTCATTGGTAGGTTTATCGTGTGAGTTGGATTGAGCCATATACTTTCGGTAGTGTTGAGTCCAACCAGGGTCGCGATCTAGGCATTGGGATGCCGAATCTACAAGGTTATCAAGAGAATCTTCTTGTTCGGACAGCTCTCTACCTAATTCAAGCTGTCGTCTTAAAAAAGGTGGTAACGCGGCTTGGTTACTTGGGTCAAGTAGCCAGTCTTTAAGCTTTCGATCGGTGAGTATCACTACGCCATAGTCGCTCATTCCGCGAGAAATTCTTCCAAACCCTTGCACAACTCTTGATGCAATCGCTGAGCGTAGTATTTTCACCAAATTTAGTTGTTCCCACAGATATCGTTCAAGTGGATTAAGGCCAGATGGAAGTTGATCTATAACCATAACACGACATGTATCACCCGGCAGATCTACACCATCATATCGGCTAACCAATAGCAGCTTATCTGGAGATTTTGAATTCTTGAAATTCTCAATTTTGTCAGTAACATCATCTGCTTCTTGTTTTGTCACTACATCTAACCATTCATTTTGACGGCCGTAAGAGGGAACTAAAATCAGTGCCTTTTTGTCTGCGATGATCTCTTTGGCTACTTTTACATCATTTTTACATTGTTTATTAAGGGAGGGAATTAGAATAAGACGTTCACATTCACCAGCCCTTGTTTCTGGCGCAATAAGCTCAGGAATTTTACCGAAGGTTCTCAAAAATTTATCACTTGCTGCCAGAGTAGCTGAAAGATAAAGTCTACGAATACCTTTTTTAAAGTATGGAAGAGCATTGATGGGAACAATTGGCGGTGTTATTGAAACTTCTTTCCCTGAAATAAAAATAGTACATAGGTCGATGCGATCTTTGAGGTATTCCCAAGAAAACATGGTATCCCGTGTCTCATTCAGCTTGGCTGAAAGCAAGTAACGTTGTAGTTCATTATGTTGCTCATATAGTGCAAAGGGTGGAACAAACCAATGCTTATTGGGGTCTTGATTTTGATTAGTTTCTTCATACCCTACACCTCTACTAACCTGGCAATGATAATTGCGAAAAAGCTCAACAATTTGAGAAAATAGTATTGGGAATTTTTCGTGCTTTATACAAAGTGTAAAGGAGTCACGCAGAAGGTGTTCAGATGTGTGAGCGTCATCAAATATAATTGCTTTCGCCTTATTATCTCTTAAAAAACGTGACTTGCCGTTAAAGATTGCTTGATATGTAGTAATACAAGGAGCCAAACAACGTTGATAGAGAGTGTTACTGTATTCGCTTCTTAAATATGTAGTTACTTCCAATCCATAACCTGTTGCCTTGGCAACTGTCTGCTCTACTAATTGAATAGAGCTACACACATACAAAACGTGTTCGTTGGTTTCATTTACAATTGACTGGGCCCCAAGAAGACCGACAAGGGTTTTTCCAGCACCAGTATTGAGTACAATAGCTAAATCTTCACAAGTGCGCTTGGAGTGCCATACGCGTAACGCATCACCTTGAGCCAGCCAAAGGTCATTGATGTTTGGATCCCTTATATTCCCCATTAGACTTTGGAAAAGTTCGATAGGATCAATGGGTCGCTTGGCAGGCTTAGAGCTTGATAATTTACCAAAATCTATTGGCATAGCTTTTCTCCTCCAAATATTAGCAGCAAAAGTATAAACACAACTGGCTCTCCCGTACTTGGGATGATAATAAAATCTAATGTAGCAGTAATTCGACCTGAAAAGATGTTAGCAAGCAGTTCCAGTGCCCCAAGTCGCGCGTTTATTAGGCATCAGCGGTGCCAGTGATAGACTTGGAACACAATGGCTAGTTACTGGGCGATGTCGGTATGAACCCAGAGTTAACTCAGGTTTCTGAGTGAACCCTTTTCCTACAAGCCTGTGCTTGCGCGATCGCAATCCTACCGAGGCGATCGCCCCTACTGGAAAAAAATATCGCTACTCTATCCGATCGCCCTTAACATACAAAGATTCCAGAAATTTCACAGCTTCATCCAACATAGCGGCTGGTAATTTCTCAACAACCGTAACTTTTCGGATAAAGACAACTGCTTGACAAGACTTAAAAGTGCCTTGAAAGTCATGTTTTTTATCTTTTAATTTTTGATTGATGTAATTTTAGCATTTTTGCTAAACGCCAGATCGATCGCACTTTATACTGTTGCGGCTGAGGAAAAAAGTGCGATTCCTGCCGAAAGCTGGGCTAACGCACTTATTTTAATCGAAAGTGCGATCGGTTGAGTTACCCTTGAGAATTATTGATATAATCAAGACGGAAACCCATAAAATCGACAACTATGCTAATCCTGCCACAACTGGAAAACCTACGCGATACTCTACCCCTAGAAGGAGCGGTTCGCATTGAATTAGTGGAAGGTATACCCATGTTTAGAGCCTCCACAACTGTCAAAAATCGCATAGAAGAACTGTTAGACAAACAACAAAATTTACCTCTCAATCCTGACGAAGAACAAGAACTCAATCTTTACGAAGAAATCGACGATTACCTCAGTTTTGTCAATCGGACTGTCCGCAATCTTTTCTTGGGCCAGATTCAGCCTACTGTGTAGAAATGTCCGGTCGCCGTCAAATCCCTGAAAATATCCAAAATCAAGTTCGTCAGAGAGCAAACTGTCTGTGCGAATATTGTCATGCCTCCGAACAATGGCAGTACGTAGAGTTTACTATCGAGCACATCATTCCCTTAACTAAAAGTGGGACTAACGATATTGACAATTTGGCACTAGCTTGCTTTCACTGCAACCGCAAGAAATCTGATAAAACTACAGCGATAGATGCTCAGTCAGACGTAGAAGTACCGTTGTTTAACCCCAGACAAGATAGTTGGAGCGAACATTTTATTTGGTCGGCGGATGGATTATCAATAGTTGGTTTGACTCCAATTGGACGAGCTACAGTTACAGCATTAGTCTTAAATCGAGAGAGAGTCATTAATATTCGGGCCGCTGACAAAGTTATAAAACGACATCCACCTGCCGGCGATTTAATTCAATCAGAAAGTTGAGCATCCTGAGAGTTACTAAAAGTAGGAGGGGCTACCTCTGCCGCAAAATTTGTACTGAAATGAAAGGTTGATTCCTGCGGAAAGCTTCGCTAACGCACTTTTTTTAATTATTTTAATCGAAAGTGCGATCGCTTGTCAGTCTCTGAGGTTTCCACCCGTAAATTAAATCACCTCAGACTATTTGGATCGATTCCTAACTCCCGCAATTTTTGTGCTAATCTGTTCACCTGTTCTTCAGGAGTCAGATAACATTTTCCCTCTGCGTCGTACCAATACAGCCACTCCCTCGTCACCCCAGAATAATTTCCCCTTTCACAACCAATTCCTAAACCTATTTCGGGCATCCAAACGGGATGTCCCGACTGTAATTCATACTTCCCATTAACTAACTTATGTACTTCCAATCGGGGTTTGCGACGGCGGCGAGATGAATAGA
>DATNQT010000395.1:0-4687 GCA_036703885.1 Candidatus Sericytochromatia bacterium | reverse complement strand
CCCCGATTTCAATAAGATTGAACGCTGGTGGTTTGTACTCAAGAATTGGATGAAGCAACGGTGGGATGAATTTGAGACATTTCGTGATTGCGTGGATGCTGCCTTCAAGAAATGTCCTAACGTGTGTGCGTAGTGCTATACTTGCTTGTCTCAAGAACAGCGTTATGAAGGTCACCGACCCGACGAATATCTACAACAGGGTCATATTCCAACCGAGCTGACCTTCTCCACAGAAATTGCCAGCGGGGATGATTGATGTATTCATCAGAAGTAAAGTAGCTCGGCGAAACCATCATCAAAATGTGAATGTGAGGATGGCACTCCTCACAGAAATATTCGCGCCACAGGCGGGGATTCCAATTTACCCTCTTCTTCAAATAGCCGATCCAGCGCTTAATCAAAGCCTCACCCATGCGTCCTACAAACTGCCCAGCGTAGAAACAGTCACGGGGACGTGTAACTTCGACCGACTTCAGATAGCCAATCGCCGGAAAACACTGCAAGTCACTCAGCCGCTCCCACCCCTGCTCCATCATGCGAATATTCGAGCGCAGTTGCCCAATGTTGCAATTTTTTACTGTCAAAGTCAGGAACAAAAACGGATAATTGGGATAATCTCGGAGCAATCGCGGCAACCCCTGGAAGATACGAATCCGCCACTTCACTGATTTAAGCCAGCAGCACACAGGGCAGGTTCGTTGTTTGCAAAAATTGGCACGGTTGAGCGCCATAGCCCAAGTTTCAGCATCAACGGCATAGTGCAAGAATTCGGCGCAGCAAAATTGCCGCCCAGCGTGAGTAATTTCACTGGGAATCTGGGCAAGACTATCGCAGGCTTTGAGAGATAACGCTTTGAGGTAGTTTAGTTTCATCCCACCGTACAACTTATCCGGGGTGTTTCTTTGTTATGGACTTAAGTCAAAAGGCTTCGCCTCTTCATCGCTTCCTCCGGTTCCGACTCCGGCTCCCTGCCTCGCCTCCTCGCTCCTCCGTCGCTAGCGTCGTCTGCGTCAGTCCGCCTTGAGCCTCCACCTCCGTCAGCCGCCTTAGCTGCACTTGTTCATCGAAAGTTTTTATTGTGTGGTAACAATTAAAAACAACATACTACTAAAGGTTTCAGTACTCCAGGGCGCAAGTCTATTCAGGGGGGCAGCTACGCCTTCGCCGCCGCCGCTGCGGGGCTGGCTGGCTTCGGCTTGGCTGCCCCCCTATGAAGGTGATTATTGTGTGGTAATAATTAAAGAAGCCTCTTGAATTAGGTGTACAGGAAATCACGCACGGGTTATTGGTCACCTCCAGAAACATCACGGATATATTTCAAACACTGCTTTTTATTCCCAACAAAAACGGCTTCAGGATGTTCTCCCTGCACTAGGGAATAATAAACCTCGCTATCTGAAATCTTTAGAACTACTGACCATTTTCCAAACATAGTTGAGATTACTATTTTAATGAAATCCAATGAACTTTGACCGGGCACTTTCCAAAGATTGTTTAACGGATTTCAGCTCAGTGGATAAGTCAGTAAGAGTTGAAGTGTGAGTTTCCTCTAAATGTCGAAGTTGCTTTTCAACCTTGTTCAGCATGGAGCGTTGAACATCTTTAAATTGTTTAGCATCAACCTGCTGACGCCTTTCTAGGAGCGCTTCTACGCGGTCTAGTTTTTCAGATAACTCTTTAAGCAGATGTAACACAACAGTCATCGAACATTCTTCATGATTTGAAGAATGATGAAAAAGTAACTCTTCCAACAGTTTCTGTGTAAGCATGAAAAAACCGCCTTGATAAGAGGTTGGTTGCCTCTGGAAGGAAACGGGTCAAGTTGGACTTCCAGAGGTTATTTGATTGTCACCTTATCTTAGTTCACCAACTTAGCTCCGAAAGCCTAAATGTTACTTTCCTACACAAAAGGTTTGTAGTAGCTAAAGCTGGTAGCAGCTCCTTCAATACCCTAACGCTCTTATCTCATCCAACATTTTTCTCAAATAATAGTGGCGAGAACTCTCAGGATTATCTCTACACTCTTTCTCCCAGTAATCAATTATCACTTGCAATTCAGGGATATTTGTTATCAACCCTGTAGGAATTGATAGAGGAACCCGGATTGAGCGCGTTTCCTCTCCATACTTGGGAGGTCGCCCCGCTCCTGATCGTCGTTTGCGTGGTAATCCTGCTTTTGTTGTCTCCATGACTGAAACCTTTATCAGTACAGCTTTTTTATTTATACCACATAATTATTTAATTATTACCACGTTATTATAACGTTTAATAGGAAGGCGCACAGGCATTGACTAGCCCTGACACCCAATCCGCATTTTCCATAAGTGCATATCTATAGAAGTTTTCCAACTCAAACTCAACAAAATGCTTGCTTAAACTTCTCTTTCCATAAGTAATGAAGTAATTTGCTATCTTAGCTAAAACTTCTATACTCTAAAGCTTGAGCAGATTACACTGAATCATCAATCCAGCCACATCGAGGGCAGTCAAAATGAACAAGCTCTGGAACATGACTGGGAAATTGATAGTCACAGCCCGGACAATGCAATCTGGTTTATGAATGGTGGGACTGTCTCATCAAGTTCTGCTATCACTTCTATCCCAGACCAAAGCTGGAAAATCGTAGGAACTGGTCAAAATTAGTGTAAATATTAACGTGAAGAACCTTGTCCCCGATATACACTATCCGTCTCTAGCAAAGACAAAAGAACAACAAACGATAACCAGAGGGTAATGTTGTAAGAATAGCTAGGATAATCCTGCGTTCTGGCGTTCTGGAGAGAAAGCCCTAAGTGGTTGCCGCTGCTGTCGCTTCTTTTGGTTCTTTAGGCTTGCGTTCAAAGACTTGAATATTTGGTTGCTCCAATACAAAGCCACCGTCAAATTGCTCTCCCATCTTCCCCGCGATCGCCGCGACCCACATCGGATAGTCAGCTTGTGCCTGTTCCAACTTCTTAAACACCTTCGGTTTAACAGTTACCTTAACCAGTTGACCCTCACAATCAAGTTCAAACTCTTTCCAGCCATTGTCAACAGTCTTCACATCAGCCGGGAATTCATTAATCTTTATGGTCAATTCCATTTTGCCTAGTGTGGGCATGAGGTAATTTCCTCGCTTTACGTTAGTTAGTAAATTTGTTCAACCAACAGATTTGGGTACACCAAATCCTATTCCTGTTTGTCCTTTTTTTGATATATCCGAAACTCGTACTGGTCTTGGTCTATCCTGACTTCCTTGTTTATCCGGAACTCGCACTGGTCTATCCTGACTTCGTAGTTTTTCAAGTGCAGAAAAGTTAACCTGATACTGCCTACTTCCTTGAAATGGATCGTTTGGGTCTTTCCGTCTCGAAAGAAGATTCAGCTCAACAAGTAGCTCTAGGGCGCGAGTAATAACTCTAGTCCCAAATGCACTCATGAAATCTTCTTGAATGTCTGAAATAGACAGGGTAATCCATTCGATGCCGTGGTCAGAGGACATCCGCCTACAGTAGTAGGAAAAGTAATCAAGCAACAGAGCCGCCGCGACATTATTGCCAGTAGCTTCAAGGTAACGCAGGTGCAATGTTACTTCTGTTGGTGGGAATGGGTGCTTCACAATGTCATCGTCACAAAGATAATTCCAGGAGCCATTAGCAATTAGAGGCTTTTTATATTCAACTCTTTTGGTCATAACCTTAACTAACTACGACAGTGGGAGAGATTAATCTAACTATCCCAACATTGGGCATACTGAAAGCCTAACCTCTCGCCTCAGCAATGGAAGGGAATCAACCCGTTAAAATTCACTGTTACAATCAAGTCGATTAACTGTAGCAGTGAATTACTCCCTTTGAGGAAGAAAGTCCCTCCTTTTCACTAGCTCCAGCTCAGAGAGCGGCTCCGCCTCCTCAACCAGTTCAACAATTCCTGGGAAAGCCCTCGACCAACAAATCACCATTGCCAGACCGATTGACCCTGATTTGAGCAGAACTTTCTTCTCCTCCACCTCCTACTTGATTGTCTCAAGGTCTGGAGCCTCTAGCACTTCAGAATTTTCAACTATCGTGACTATGATTTAATGTACAGATAATCAAAGCCTCAAACTAACCGCACCCTTAGCTTCAGCCCAGGGTCATTACCCGACTGGGTTGCGAGTGGTAAAAATTCTCAATAAGCCAGTCCCCAGCGAAATGGTAGAGGCTAAAGAGACGAATCCCAAAGGGTTGTAGCGGAAGTTACACGATATTACCGTAAAGTTAACCTAAAGTGAATTTCGTAACCTGCTCAAATTCCTGGTTATGGCTATACAAGGGGGCAATCGAATTTGGCTGAACTACGAGCTAAGTTACAAATTTTATAGATTGATCGTCAGGATTTTTTTCTTGCTTTTTTTGTCGCTCAACACGACTGTATTGTAAGGCGATGTATCCGTTCCCAGCGGAATTGGCAGCCCAAAACTGGGACTTTTATGATCGAGTTCGCCTAAATCAATGCTTTTCGTTATATTGCCATCTGTTGCCAGATAAGCGGTAAGTTCGCCTTTATAATCTTCAATTAAAAAGTCTCTAAAGGAAACGGCTTCCCCACCCTCAGGATCTATACCAAGGATGACCGTACCGCTGAAAGTTGCGCCTTTTCGTTCTTCATCAACCGTTGCCATTATGATTTCCGAGGGGTCTTGACCGGACATATCTGCCATAAACTT
>DATNQT010000394.1:0-7343 GCA_036703885.1 Candidatus Sericytochromatia bacterium | reverse complement strand
ACGCGGTGGTTCTGGTTGCAACGCAACAGCCCTACGGCTTTATGCTGTTTATTGGATGAAGTGGAACGATATAATGCTGTGATTCAGGCGATACATATCAATGACCAGTTGGAGGCGACTGGAACAACTGTCAGGAGTGTGAGCGATCGCCAAAAAGTCATCGAAGCTCTCACACTGACAAAAGAAGATTTAGTGAGAGCCTTGAGAGCAGAAAGGATTTTGCGGGAAAATAAAACTTTCCTGGGTGGTAATCCGGAGCTACTAGCAACCAATTTAAGAACGTTGCAGACTCTAGAAGTTAACGATAGAGCTAGTGAGTATGGTCGTCTTCTGAATGAAGCGTTGCAGATAGCAGCTGGCGTTCAGGAAGAGATGGCAAAATTACAAAATAAACGTTGAAACTGAGTTCCTGTTGAGGTAGGACTCTCGGTATCGCTCAACTACCTAGGCAAATTTCAAATATTGTATAAATTGTTACTAAATATTTAACA
Organism: Candidatus Sericytochromatia bacterium; assembly: GCA_036703885.1. Lineage (GTDB taxonomy): Bacteria > Cyanobacteriota > Cyanobacteriia > Cyanobacteriales > Coleofasciculaceae > CADCTM01. The sequence goes on along the minus strand of DATNQT010000394.1, from coordinate 6,852 downwards.
ACCGATTTCTCCACTGGATGACAATAGGATATAGCGGCAAACATTATGTTTTTGTCAGAAAGAACGGAGACTGACCGATGTACGTGTATCGCACCTCTGGGTTCAACGAGAAGGCAGAGCTGTACGGGATACAAGCTCGAATCGACGATCTGTGTGCTGAACTAGAGACTCTTAGAATTGATGAAGTGCAGGCACGTTTTGAGCGAGTCTATCCCTACTTAAAGCGCCGAACTCTCAACCGGAGACTGATTGCACGCCTCCTCAGAGTCGATGACGAGCAACTGCTCTGCTTACTCGATATCTTTAAGCGGGGTGACAACGACTACGAACAGTTTCTCGAATCACCGATTGAGTATGGCAGAACCTATCTGGAACCTCAACTGAACGAGCAACTGCTTCGAGAGTGGCTCCTCGAACAAAAAAACAAACAACAGCAAGCCGAGCAACTCCCCGAACTGCCGTCAGAACTGCGTCCCTGGCTAGAACCTCCCGGTTGGGAGATGGAAACCCTTACAGAAGACTGGGTAATTTATGAAAGCGAAGAATGGGTGACGCGCTTCAGAAAGAGCGAAATCGAAGACGCCTGGGAAACCTATTATCAAATTGTTTCGGGAATTAGAGCTGCAACCATGCAAGCGGAAGAGTTTCCTGAGTTGCCCAACGTGAAGCTTTGTACATTGAACAATCATTATGTACTGTACAGTCAGTTGGAAACCGTTGACCGTGCTGTTGGGGGCGTCTTGTTCCTCCTAGCTCCTTTTGAGCGCAAGCCAACTCCTGAAGAGATTATTGAGGTGGGTAATAAAACCGCCTTATTTGATGGCTCAGTACTGTGGAGCAGTAACTGGGCACTGGAGACGGGGAACTTAGAAGATTATGCTGCCCAAGCGACTATGCCTGCTCCGGAAGTAGCAAATGACTCACCTCACAACCTTTTGGCAGAACAATTAAGTCTGAGTGACTTGACACCCTTTGCACGACGTTCCTATCCTTCTTATCTGCTGGCTGACGAACAAAGCTGGTTGGCAATCGAGCGGGGGAAAGAGGCAAATCTTGCTCTGTCGGCGGAGGAAGAGCTGATTCTCAAGTCAGTTTCTACCGCAGCCCCTGGTAACGGTTCGTTGCCACTCTTCATCAATGGACGAGCGGGAAGTGGCAAGTCCACGATGCTACTTTATTTGTTTGCTGACTACTGCTATCGGAAGTACTACGACAAGCGAGGACGCCGTCGCGACAATCCTCTTGCTGGTGAACCGTTGTTTCTTACCTATAACGAGCGATTGCTAGAGGTTGCCAAACAGGGAGTCAAGACGCTGCTTTCATCCCATCACCGCTTTGTTGCCGAGAGGAGTGAGGGTCAAGAAAGCGATCGCATTGATCATTTCTTCCAGCCTTTCCAGAAATTCCTATTTAACTTACTCCCCACACAAGAGCGATCGCGCTTTGACCCAGAAAAATACATTTCCTTCCATCGCTTCAAACAACTCTATCAAGGGAAAAGTCCCTGTGAGTCGTTAGCAAAAGTCGTCCTTCACCTTCCCCAAGCGCGGCGCTATTCCCCAGAAATATGCTGGCACGTCATCCGCAGCTTCATCAAAGGCTATGGTCTTGAGGAGCATATGACTCCCGAAGACTACCAAGAAGAAGTGCCACGCAAGGAACGCACTATTTCCCTGGAAAAATTTCAAGGCGTTTACGACACGATTTGGGAACGCTGGTACAAGCGCATTACCCAAGAACAAGGCTACTGGGACGACCAAGATTTGATTGCCAGAGTTCTTGAACTCAAGTGCTACCGTCCCGAATACACGGCGATATTCTGTGACGAAGCGCAAGACTTTACAAGGCTAGAACTTCAGCTAATTATGCGGCTGTCAATGTTCTCCCGATACAATCTCGGATACCAGCCGATTCAAAGTTTACCGTTTGCCTTTGCAGGCGACCCCTTCCAGACCTTGAACCCAACGGGATTCCATTGGTCTAGCGTTCAGGCTGCATTTGATGCGGAAGTGATTACGGCACTAGACCCAGCTGACCAATTAAAGCTGGCGATCAATTTTCAAGCACTTGCCTTCAACTACCGCTCTAGTCCACCGATCGTACAAGTCACTAATTTAATTCAATTGTGGCGTCATGTTCTGTTTGACATTCACGAACTCCAGCCCCAAACCGCATGGCATCCCGGTAACTTCGCCCCAGCTCAGAAGTTTATTCTGAACCAGAACATCAACCCAGAGCAACTGGCAACTTATATCAAAGACACGATTATCATTGTGCCTTGTGAAGAAGGCGAAGAAGCAGCATATGCTCATGCCGACGAGGTACTCTCTGAAATCTTTCCCCAGCAGGAGAGTAATAGAGACTCAACCAATAATCAACAACCCATCAAGAACGTCTTGAGTGCAATTGCTGCTAAAGGATTGGAGTTCAAAAAGGTTATTCTCTACAAGTTTGGTGAAGAGTGCAACCAAAACGTCTGGAATATAAAGGGTAAAGATACAGACCAACGGGTCAAGGTGGAGTACTTTTTCAATAAGCTTTATGTTGCTGCTAGTAGAGCTACTGAGCATCTATTTGTAGTGGATTCGGAAAAAGGCGATCGCCAATTGTGGGACTACGCTAGTAATGAAGGGCTATTGCAAGCCATGTTGAGGTTTGCCAGAAGCCAAGAACGTTGGGAAAACAGCGTCCAAACCCTTAGTACCGGGACTCCCAGGACAATTCAACAACTGCGCGAAGATGACCCAGGTGCGATCGCACATGAGTTTGAGACTAAGGGATTAAATGCACAAAATCCCGATTTACTCAGACGTGCCAAACAGTTCTACAGCGATTTGGGTGACACGCCTAAAGCCGATTTTTGCGAAGCTTGGGCGCTTAAGTTTGAAGAACAGTTTTTGAATGCAGGGAACCGCTTTCTCCAATTGGGAAGATCCCAAGAGGCTTGGGAATGCTACTGGCAGGGGATGTGCTGGCAAGAGTTGGTTGATTGGTACAAGCAGCACGGGGAAAGTGATGCTATAGAGCGTTCCCTTGCTATCTTTATGGTTGCCCAAGCCGATGATCAGAAGGCGATCGACAATTTCACATCTTTAGTTAGGAATCAGTGGTCAGTAGTTACTAGTAATTCTAAACAACTGATAGACCATAAACAATGGAAAAAAGCAATAGAGAAGTATGTTAATAGCCTTGAAACACTACTAACTGTTCCAGATCTCAAGCCGAATCAATGGCAACAGTTTGGAGAAGTTTTGGAAACTTTGAGGACATCTGGATATAACGAATTCGACCCATTAGTAGGAGAGTGTTTCTACCTTGCCGAAAACTATCAGTTGGCGATACATTATTGGGACGCTTCTGGTGCAACCCAAAAGCCTGAATATAATCGGGCGAAAGCGATGTTATTGGGTATCCCTGAGGGTTTGGAGTATCTGGCGCAGGCTGGGGAGCATGATAGCATTATCCTGTTATGGGAGCAGGCAGGAAGACCACGCGATCGCTCTTGGCTACAATACGTTGCACCTGCTTTAGAAGCCAATCAGCAGTACCAACAAGCCTTCGTTGTCTATATTTGGTTAGATGAATTAGTCAAGGTTAAAGAATGCTTTGAACTAGCTAGTCAAGAGGCACCTCAAATTAAGCTTTTAACCGTTCTTTTGCAGTATTTTTATCGCAAAAAGCACTGGAGTGATGCTATAGAAGCGATTGAAAGATATTTACCTAACGTTATCGGTTCTGAGCGTCAAAAAACAGCTCTCAAATGTGAAGTTGTTTATGAAATCGCAGGCTCGGAATTAATGCCAGAGGATATTACAAAAGAGGAGCGCAAACGCTATAAAAAACTTATTAAAGAACAAGTTTTATCAACACAAGACTGGAACCAGTATCTATCGATGCAGCAAGTAGGAGTTGCTCTGGAAAAAATTGGTTCTCTTGTAGAAACTCTGGAATTTTACGAGCAATTTGTCTCTTATCCAGACTCGCAACTCAGCCAGTTTGCACGAGAGCGCTGGATTGCAACAAAGAAGAAACAGGAAGAGTACGCAAGAAATCAAGGACAGATTGATAAAGCGTCAAAAAGCCAAACAGAATTGCTTAAAAAAGCGCAAAGCTGGTCAATCGATTATCAGGTTGTACCACTTGAGCCACCAGTACCACCAAGGGAGCGCCCAACCGAACAAATACTTGACCCTCGTGCTACTCTAACAGGTTTTTCAACATTACCAACTATTACTAAATTGGTAATTAAAGGATTGCCAGTTGGAACAAAAGTAGAGCAAATAGAGGGTGGAGTTGTTCGGTTCGGGGTTCGTCATCTAGTGATTAAGGTAATGAAGCAAAGTAAGCAGGTTCTAATTACCGATGCTCTTAATAGGCGGGAAGTTCGTGTGGATGGGGCACAATCTAAGGTCACTATTGGAGAAGCAACTGTAGAATCTGTAGGTGGCGATCGCTTATCGTTTACACTCTCTACCAGTGGCTACAGTGGTACTTTAATTAAAGGTGGGGCAAAGCCACGACTAGAACTGAATGTTCAAGGTCTGTCGAGTAGAATCTCTCTTGAACTATAGCCAACTAGAAACTACCACCAGCACCACCACCTCCACTATCACCGCCGCCGAAGCTGCCGCCACCACTGTCACCACCGCTATAGCTACTACCACTGCTCGAAGAGCTGCTACTATTGCTAGAAGGTGGCGGCGGTGGCGGTAGGCGAGGAATCGTTTCTTCCCTCTCTTCGCGATAGTCACAACAGTGGCACTCGTCGGTAATTAGGCGTGTTCCAGTGCTGTACTCAGTAGGGTGCTTCAAAGTCTCCTTTGTGCGCGTCACGGTCAATTCTTCACAGGTAGGGCATTCACAAAATTTACAGCAGATTGCAAGTAGATAGAGTACATTCAAGTCAGTTTCTGACTGGTTATAAAGGGCTACTACTGTACTTCATAAACCTGCAATCTGCTGTAACTGCCGCTTTTAGCCGAGTATTAAGCACGACGGAGCCAGTGGAGTTAGAGCAGGTGCAAGGATTTAAGTTGCAGAGGATGGGGCTAGTCAATCAGCAAGAAAACCGAGTGACGCTTAGCTGTGAGTTGTATCGACAATATTTTGGCGATCGCGTCTGTATCCTCAAAAATTCACAAGTTGACTCGATCTCGCCGTAATATAACAACGTTTTCAGAGAGGCGATGGAGTATGTTCTGCACCTAGTATCCTAACTGCCGTGGCGGTTGCTATACCTTTAATCACTCAGCGCTAACCTGAAGGGATGCTCAGGCTTTGGCTCTTGGTAACGTTGAGAGTTTGATACCCATAACCGTACCGGAATTTTGAGCCAAAACTCAGTTCCTTGTCCCAGTTCTGACTTGCACCCTAACTCTCCCTCATGTTTGTCCACAACAATCTGATAGCTGCTCGCTAATCCCAAACCGATTCCCTTCCCCACTGGCTTTGTGGTGAAAAATGGATTGAAGAGTTTTGCCTTAACGTCTTGTGTCATCCCTGAACCGTTATCAGCAATTTGAATGAGAACGCTATCTTTCATCGGTTGTCCATTAAGGGAAGCTTGTCGTTGTTGGTCTTGGCAACGCAGATGGGATGTGCGGATGCGAATACAAGGCGTACATCTCGTGTTCTCCTGACCTGAGGCAGATGAGTCTATTCTTACTTCTTCCAAAGCATCAATCGCATTGCTCAAAATATTCATCAAGACTTGATTGAGTTGTCCGGCGTAGCACTCGACCTTTGGTAAATTACCATACTCTTTAACGACTTCAATTGCCTTATACCTGCCTGTTGCCTTCAGCCGACTTTGGAGAATTAACAGCGTGCTATCTATTCCCTGGTGGATATCAATTGGCTTCATTTCTGCTTCATCGTGATGCGAGAAATTTCTCAAGCTCAAGACAATCTCAGTAATGCGCTCTGCACCAACTTTCATCGACTTCAGCAGTTTCGGTAGATCTTCGCTCAAAAATTCTAAGTCAATCGTGTTAGCAAACGCCTGAATCTCACAGATAGGATTGGGATAGTACTTTTGATACAGATGCACCAGATTGAGCAAGTCCTGGATGTATCCATTCGCAAAGCCGAGGTTACCGTCGATAAAGCTAACAGGATTATTGATTTCATGAGCCACGCCAGAAACCATTTGTCCCAGACTTGACATTTTTTCGGTTTGGATCAGCTTGGCTTGCGTCTGTCTTAACGTCTGCAAGGTCAGTTCTAGCTGAGCGGCTTTTTCTCGTTCTCTGGCTTCGGAATGCCGTAAAGCAGATTCCGCCTGCTTGCCAGCCGTAATATCACTGAAGGTACATACCAATCGCTCCACGCTTCCGGCTGCTGTTAGCTGCGGATCGGTATTAACCAGCAACCACCGTAGCTCTGGCTCTTGGCTGTTGGGACAACAAATGCGTATAACGACATTGTGTACAGGCGCTTTTGTGGCGATCGCTTGTTGCATCGGCAATCCTCCTTCGGGAAAAGGTCTGCCATCTTCCTGTAGCAGTAGGAGATCGCAGGGAAAAGCTAGCTGGCCGCATATATGGCTATCTGTCAAGTCGAGCTTCTCCATTGCCATCTGGTTGCTGAACATAATTTCTAAGGACGGTTCCAGCAACAGTACTCCGACTGGCATATTCCAAAGTAGCATCCGGAAACGTTTCTCACTTTGCTGCAAGGCTTCCTCTCGCGCTAGTTGTGCTGCCAACCGTTGCTCGAACACAGAGGTGAGTAGTGCCAGACCTAAAATAATCAGCGTCGCTGTCGCGATCGCACTCCCTAAAAGAGATGTATTAAAGGTATAGGATACAGTTTTTCCCCATCCTTCGCCCTCAATGAACCTGGCAGCAGCCA
>DATNQT010000393.1:0-7253 GCA_036703885.1 Candidatus Sericytochromatia bacterium | reverse complement strand
CGCCGTTCAAAGACATACCGATCTTTCAATCGCTCGTAAGTAGCCTCGGTTACTTGAATGCTCCCGGCAACTCCGTGAGATTCCATTCGAGAAGCAACATTTACGGCATCGCCCCATAAATCATAGGCGAACTTTTTCATGCCAATGACGCCTGCCACCACGGGACCCGTATTGATGCCAATGCGGAGGTCAAAGGGTTTGCCATCATCTCGTTTGATATGAGTAATTACTTGTTGCATCTCCAATGCCATTTCTGCGATCGCTTCAGCATGGTCGGCTTTGGGAGTCGGTAGACCACCCACGACCATGTAGGCATCTCCAATCGTCTTAATCTTCTCTAAACCGTGCTTCTCGGACAAAGCATCGAACTTGGAAAATATCTTGTTGAGCAAATCCACTAGTTTTCTAGGAGGGATTTGGGTAGAAATTTCGGTAAAATTAACCAAATCAGCGAATAAAACCGTGACTTCTGCAAAACTATCGGCAATAGTGTCTTCTGGTAGTTTCAGTCGCTGGGCGATCGGCTCTGGCAAAATATTAAGCAGCAACTGTTCGGTGCATTCTTGTTGATATCGGAGGGCTTGTTCCCAGATCTTTCGCTCCGTAATATCTACAACACTGCCTTCGTAGTAAAGTACCTCACCCTTAGCATCGCGAACAACGTGGGTATTCTCCAAAATCCAAATCATTCTGCCATCTCGGCGATAAGCTTGAGACTCAAAATTTGACACCGCATCATCGGCTTGCATAAGAGTCAAAAACTCTTCTCGACGGTGAGGGTCAACGTAAAGTTGTTGACTAATGTTAATGAGATTTTCAATCAGCGCCTCAGGAGACTCGTATCCATAAATTCTTGCTAGTGCCGGATTAACACTCAAAAAGCGTCCATCCGGTGTCGCCTGGAACAAACCTTTATCACTGTTCTCAAAGATGCTGCGATATCTCTCCTCAGCTTCCCGCAGTGCCTCTTCTGACTGCTTGCGCTTGGTAATATCAGAAAATGAGGTAACCACAGCGTAGGGTTGAGTTTCTTCAGGGTGAAACAGCGGTTGAGAATTAACTAAAATCCAGATCAGCGCTCCATCGGATTTGTGAACGCCCATAACTACATTGAACTGAGATTCACCCGTGCGTAAGGTAACCATTGCTGGATGCAGTTCCCCAGGGAAAGCAGAGCCATCTTCGTAGATAGTTCGCCAACGCGGATCGGCGGATGTCCGCCCCTGCATCTGTTCAGCAGAAAGCCCCAGAATTTGTTCAGCCGCTTCATTCCAAGCAGTAATTGTGCCATCAGCCTGCTGTAGCACAATGCCTTCTGCAACGGCTGCAATAACGGAGCGATAGCGTTCCTCACTGATTCGCAGTGCTTCCTCTACCTGCTTGCGCTCTGTAATGTCTTGTCCAATGCCGATACTCTGACCATCACTGAGCCGCATATTCGCCCAAGACGTATCCACGACTCTCCCAGACCGAGTCCGAGTTTTGAAGTCCTGCCACTTTCCAGTAGGTTCCCTCATGAAATCCCAAACCCGCTGACGGTATTCTGAGTCTGGATAGCATTCATTCAATAGATCGCAGTTCTCTAGTTCTTCTGGAGACCAACCTAAGACACGTTCTAACTCCCGATTCACTAGTTGAAGTTGACCTGTAGCATCGTAAAGAGCCATCATCACGGGGATGTGGTCAAAGATCGTTTGCAGTAGCTCTTTTTGCTGTTGGAGAGTCTTCTCCGCCTGCTTGCGTTCGGTGATATCGCGGCAGACGCAAATAAAACCCCCTTCATCAGTTAACGTTAAGGAAACTTCCTGGAAAAATGTGCTGCCATCGCGCTTTTTAGCGATCGCCTCTCCACGCCATTGCCTCTTTTGCAACACAATGGGAAAGATCTCTTGCTCAAGCCGCTCGATTTCATCGGGGTAATAGAGTTCCTGCCAAGTCTTGCCAATCAGTTCGCTACGGCTGTCGTATCCCAACAGCTTGACATGAGCCTCGTTCAGGTAAATATATTCGCCCTCAGAATTAAGCAGGGCAATACCATCCATCGATGCCTCTACAGCAACTAACTGTCGCTGTAGTGCTGCCTCCGAGTCGCGCAGTACAGCTTCCACTCGTTCGCGTTTAGCAATTTCCTTGAGTAACTGTGTCTTTGTCGCTTGTAATTCGCGGGACTTTCGCTCCCACCGCAAACTTTGATAAATCCCTTGGCTGACCTCAGCTAGTAGCTCAATCACAACGTCTGAGCGGGTGAAATTCACTTCTTCCACGCCTAACCAAGGCAGTGGTTTAATGGGATTGTCACTGGTATAAATGATGTCAAATTGCCCAGTCGGCAAAATCTGCCCAATCCGGCAAGCTTTCCATACATGGTGATTTGGCTCAATCCGGACAAACCCTCCAGGAGCCTCAAAGCTCTGACCATAGGCGGCTACGCGCACTCGTTCCACGTCAAAGGACTGAGCTTGCTCCACTGCTTGCTTCCAGAGGTAGACCTGGCTGTAGGCGGCTTCAATAGGGTCAGAGGTGACTCGGTCTGCTCCATACCTGGCTTGAAACTTCTGGACAAACTCACGGTTATCGGGTGTATCTAGACTTTGAAAATAACTCCAACAAGCATAGTGACCAACGGCTGTCTCGCCTAGGTTCTGAAGTTCCGCTTCGGCAACGCTTGCTGCCATGATCGGAATTTCTGCGGCTGTAATTCCTGATGCTTTGTACTGGTGGTAGAAAGCGAGGTTACTGTCACCGTTGAGGGTATTGAAGACTACATCAGGTCTAGCTTGTTTAATTCGGGTGATAATGTCTGTAAACTCTCTGATGCCGAGGGAGACGTACTCTTCGCCAACAACCATGCCTCCTTGCTGTTTGAGTTGTGAAGTGATGATTTTGTTGGCAGTACGAGGGAAAACGTAGTTGTTCCCTAGCAGATAAAATCGTTTTCCTTTATTTTTCAGCAACCAAGTGACAGCTGGCTCTACTTGTTGATTAGGGCAGGAGCCAGTGTAAAAAATATTTCTGGAACACTCTAGTCCTTCGTACTGCACTGGATACCACAGCAATGTATTGAACTGTTCGACTACGGGCAAAACAGCTTTGCGGCTGGCAGAAGTCCAACAGCCGAAGATCGTGTTAACGGTATCTCGTTCAACGAGTTTTCTCGCTTTGGTTTCAAACAATGCAGGGTCAGACGCGCCATCTTCAACGATAGGCTTGATGCACTGACCCAAGATTCCCCCATTTTCATTGATTTCGGCGATCGCCATCAGTGCCGCCTCGATTAAGGGAGCTTCACTAAACGCCATTGTTCCGCTTAGAGAATGCAAGATGCCAACTCGTATAAGTGACATAACTGGGTTTTGAGCCGCCTCATTAACATAGATTTCACGAGATAAAAGCAACAAGGACGAGGCACGCTAAACAAGGAGCTGGAGTGCTTGCTGCCCTTATCCCGCTCGATTGCAGTAAAGACACCCTGGCGGATTCGGATATTCCCTCTTAGGCTGGGAACCGCGTCCTGTCCACTGCGAAAAGACAACGCTACACGACTACCAAAAGCAGCCAGCATCTCACCTGTTTTCTATACAGACTTCACTAGACTTATAAAGGTGTCCCTCAACTCTTCGCCGCTAATTTTTAACACCCTGAAGCGGTTTAGCGGTGAGAGTTAAGGTCAACATAGCAGCAGATACAAGTGCAGTTTCTTCAAGATTTATTGCAGAAAGCTAAAGTTATAGCTTGTGCTTTTCTTTGCTGCCATAAGCAAGACAGCCTCGAAATTCATCCACCCACTGTATCTACCTTACTCGATCCCAATGCTTGGGTAGCCTCACCCTGCGGTAGTCTAGATCAAGTGACTCTATTCGCTCCAATTCAAACGCGATCGCTTTATGTCCTCTACTGTTACCAGTCCTCCCCGCACGATTCGTATTGGTTCCCGCAAAAGCCAGCTTGCTCTAGTTCAGACTTATTGGGTGCAAGAACAATTACAAAAACGCTTTCCCGATCGCACCTTTGAAGTCCAGACGATGAGTACCCACGGCGACAAAATCCTGGATGTTGCCTTATCTAAGATTGGGGATAAGGGACTATTTACCAAGGAACTGGAACTGGGAATGCTCAATAACGAGATTGATTTTGCGGTTCATTCCCTGAAAGATTTACCGACCAACTTGCCTGAGGGTTTGATGTTGGGAGTTGTTACAGAACGGGAGAACCCCGCTGATGCGCTTGTGGTGCATGAAAAGCACAAGGACAAGCAGATCGATACCCTGCCAGAAGGTGCTGTTGTCGGAACGTCCTCATTGCGACGCTTGGCACAACTGCGCCACCACTTCCCTCACCTAGCTTTTAAAGATGTCCGGGGCAACCTGAATACTCGGTTGGCAAAACTGGATGCGGGTGAGTACGACGCGATCATTCTAGCCGTAGCAGGGTTGGAACGCTTGGGCATGAGCGATCGCATCCATCAAGTCATACCTGCTGAAGTTTCTCTCCATGCTGTCGGACAAGGTGCTTTAGGTATTGAATGCCGCACTGACGATCCTGAAGTATTAGAACTGCTTAAAGCGCTTGAACATACCACAACCGCCCAACGCTGCTATGCTGAACGGTCGTTTTTACGCAGTTTAGAGGGCGGATGTCAAGTCCCGATTGGAGTTAATACTCAGATCGATGGAGATATTTTGACCTTAACTGGTATCGTCGCCAGTGTAGATGGTCAGCAAGTGGTGAAAGATACAGTTGCGGGTGATGCCCTTAATGCCGAACAACTGGGAATTGAACTCGCCCAAAAGATGCGGACACAAGGGGCGCAAGAAATTCTCGAAGCCATCTTTGCCGAACAACGGAGTTAGGTAATAGTAGGGTGCGTCACGACGCACCCTACTATTACTGCTTAACGGTAGCGCGGAAGTCCCCACTTTCAAGACAAGCGGGATATATCGAAGCTGGGCTGTGTACCCGCAATGTCTAAGGTGGGGATAGGGAGCGGACTGACGTAGGCACGGAGTCAGTCAATAGATACTGTGGGTAAGCGATCAATCAACTCTTCAACTACTTGTGTCATCGTTTTTTCTTTCGCTTCTGCATAAGCCTTTAGTTTTAAGTAACGTTTTTCTGAAAGTCTTACGCGAATTGACTTTTCTTTCATGAATGTATCACCAATATGGATACATCTATGATAATATAAAGATGGTTGCTGACCCACCCACACGGCTCATAACAAACGGTCACAGTAGCAGTAATATGCTTACCAAGTCTAAGAGCGTGAGAAAAGGGGAAAGATTCCGGTCACTGGTTCGCACGATTACGCTCTGCGGTAAAAGATAAGCCATACAGGAATGTACGTAAAGTAATAAACAACCTGCGGAAGGCGGGTTGCTGCCAGGGTAGTAGGAAGCTACTACGGGAGTTAGGGGCTAGTCCTAAACCTCCAGACGCTTTGTAAGACCATCATCGGATTCAGTTCCGAACTCGCAAGAGTCCCCAACGTGGCAGGGCGAATGAAACTGGAAACGAAGGTTTTGCTTCTTTGTTGCTCAGGCTTCAACGAAGTAAGCCTGAGTACTTCACTAGCCAGATGGATGTTGAAAGTCACCAACTACTTTGTTTAGCTCCTGAGTAATCGCCAGCAGTTCCATTTCTCGCCAACGCTTACCGACAATTTGCATTCCCATTGGTAATCCGTCATTGGTGCGTCCAATCGGGACAACCACAACTGGATGCCCCGTGAAACTAAAAGGTATTGTGTAAGCGCCCGATGCCATTAAATACGGCACTTTTGAGCCATCGATTTCAACCGCTTCACCTCTGGCACGATGAGTGAATGCTGGTGTCATCGCCACCGGACATAACCATACATCCCATTGTTCGAGTTCTCTGTCCATTTGAGCAATGAAGCGATCGCGCTGGGTTAAGGCTTCAAAATAACCTTTTAAAGTCGGGTTGAACGAGATAGGAAAGGTATTTCCAAGAACGTTACTCAGTTTCCGCAATGTGCGATCGCCTTGAGTTGCTTCACGAGAGATCAGGGTAAGCGAGTCGCGGAGGTAATCAAAGTCAAACGGTTGAGAATTGAGTGAAATATAGGTTGAAATGGCGAAGTAAACTTGCCAAGCTAAAGAGAAATCATACTTCGGAACCCACTGGTCGATTTGAGTTCCAGCATCCGCAAGTTTTTGGGCAACAGACTGCATTGCAGATTTAATAGTTTGGGCAACTGGATACAGATCGAATTCATCCGTCCAGGCAATTCGTAGGTTTTGAAGACGCTTGGGGTTAAAATTATCCAGTGGGACAGGGGGAATTTCAGGCTGGCGAGGGTCAGCCCCTGCAATCAGCGAAAAGCCCAACTGCAAATCTTCAATGGATCGAGCGATCGGACCAACCGTCAACATTTGACGAATACATTTAGGCATTCCCGGTACTTCTGGAATATGACCTATCGTAGCCACTCTCCTATCAGTGGGTTTGAGTCCAAATACGCCGCAGAAGTGACTTGGCTGACGAATCGAACCTCCAATATCACTCCCGATATCGAGTGGCGAAAGCCCTGCTGCTAAAGCCGCCGCACTGCCTCCAGAACTTCCGCCTGTGGTGTAGTCCAAATTCCAAGGATTATTGGCACGCACAAACAGATCGTTTGCGCTCTGATAATCAGCTGCCAGTTTTGCGGGATTTGTTTTACCCAGGATGATTGCTCCTGCAGCACGTAGTCGAGCAACCGCTGTGGCATCTTCTTTGGGAACGTAATCTTTTAAGGGCTTGTAGCCTCCGGTGGTAAGGAGTCCAGCGGTTTCAAAGCAGTCCTTAATCGTAATGGGTACGCCATGAAGGATACCCCAGTTTTCACCGCGTACCAGGGCTTCATCCGCCAGTTTTGCACGTTGACGGGCACCTTCATCTAGGGTACAAATGGCGTTGAGTTGGGAATTGTGTTTGGCGATTTGTTCCAGATGGGCATCCAGCACTTCTACTGCTGAGATAGTGCGATCGCGGATCATCTGAGCAAGCTGATGGGCAGGAGTAAAAACGAGATCGCTCATAGTTCATCACCAAGAAATATTATGAGTAATAAAACTTTCTCTGCTCACGCAGCACTTTCAAAATAGAAGTTGGGACAACTGTGCTTTTCTCTATGTAGTATGACCATTAACTGGTATGACTATCTAAGAGAACGCACCAAATCAACATGAGAATTTTATTTGTAGCCGCAGAAGCAGCGCCCATTGCGAAAGTGGGTGGCATGGGGGATGTCG
>DATNQT010000392.1:0-2538 GCA_036703885.1 Candidatus Sericytochromatia bacterium | reverse complement strand
CGCAAGGAATAGGTGTAGCCAAAATTCATCGCAAACATCCAGGCATAAACCCGTAGACCTCGTTCGCGCCCTTTTTGTATGATTTGCGCTAACAGATCGAGTCTCTCAGTTCCAGGCGTCCGTATCAGCGAACTCCACGGTGTCGGGTTATCGGAAGTGGGTAGTAGCACCTGACTATCAGAAAACACTTCAACATTGACTTGGTTGTAGCCTCGGCTAACCAAACGATCTAAAATTTCATCGATCGCTCCAGCACGGGCATCACAGGGGTATAAGCGAAGCCAAATAGCTTGAACATTCGGCCAAGTGCGTTCGCGGCACTGGCGTAAGAATTCTGCGTGTTGCTTGATTAAAGCTCTATAACGGTTTTCCGAGTCTGAATCACCTTTTATTGTTCCAATTAAAAGGGTTTGCTTTTGAGCGATCGCTTCATTAGGGAGCCAGCAATATCCTGGTGTTTGAGCCTGAGCTGTTTGCACGAACCAACACTGACTCGCCAAACTACTACTGGTCAAGAGGGCTGTGACCATACTGCGATAAAGACGCTGCCACTTTTGCGCCCCTTTCATAAAACCATTGGACATCCTTACAAAAAACCACAAAATAACAGAAATTCAAATCCCCAGTCTAAGCAAACAGTGATAAATCGGCAAACAATAAAGTTTTCCCACTATTGTCCGCTTTCAGCCAGCCTGCTCTTTGTTCCGGACAATTGCTTAAAAACTTTGAGCGGTAAACAGCACAGCAATATCGGCGTTGCTGAATGCAAGTATGATTTCCCTCATCCCCAGCCCTTCTCCCTAAGGAGAAGGGAGCTAGAAGTCCGGTTCCCTCTCACGAAGGGGAGAGGGCTAGGGTGAGGGCAGATTTACAATTCATACTCCTATTCAGCAATGCCGCAATATCTGGGCACTTATCACGGGTAGTCGGGGAACTTTTCGGCTATTGAGCCTAAGTCCTCGCTTCTTCAAAAAGAAGGGTTTGACTAATCAAACCCTGTACAGTTGGCGTCCAAGCCTGAATTGTCTACTTAGAAGGACTGAGACAACAGTGCTGAGTTGAGAGTGCATCGGAACTTATTCAAGGATTCCAAGGAGATTAAGCAGATTGTTGAAGATTGCACTCAGCATTCCTCACGATGCAGCTCCGGCGCACTCAAAACGCCATCACGCACCTCGCTTCAGTGCATTTTCTACCTGCTGGAATTCCAGCTCTAAGCGATTCTTCAGCTTCTTTGGTAGGGGACGGTTGGGATAAGAGCTGTAATGACCTGCCAGAGAATTCAATGCCGTCCGCATCGTGGTGAAGGAACTAAGGCTCGTGACTGAGGTATCTCGACGATAGCGAGAGGCAAAATCATTAATTTTTTGACGCGCTTCTGTCTGAGCTGCTGTCTTGTCTGGGGCATCATCCGGTAATTCAATGGCTGCTCTCAAGCTCTGCAACAATCCCAAGGTATCTTGCCGATAATTTCCACTTAAGCCTGTAACACTGGAGGAGGAACACCCCATTAGAGCGATCGTAACAACTAGGACAAGGGCAACAAGACGTGATAAGTAGCGCTTCATAAGCATGATTCACATTCATACAGAATTTCAAAATTAGAACTGATCCTAACTTGAATCGGCGCGTCGGGGATCGCAGGCTTTTAGACAAGGAAGTATAATGCCTCCTTATTTAACCGTTAGCTCAGACTAATATTTGAGCAGCGATCGCTTTTGTTGAAAGTTAGAACGAAGAAATAATTTTTACGAATGTACTCGGTTGTCTTCAGTAAATTTACTGAACTTTTGTTGTAAATCTTTCTCATAAATCTTGACACAATTAGCAAAATATATTAGCAAATCTTAAGCTAAAGCAACTTGTTGATATATTGATTCATCTAAAAAAGTGTAATACGATAGTAATGCAATCATAAGTCAGCCTAATCCAGCTCTCTGCAATTAAGAGCTTTCAGTTGAAAGCTAGAGCTGGAACGGGGGAACCATTTTTCTGGGGCTAATTTTCTTACCTTGAATTCCCTTAATTCAAGCGATCAAAAGAAAGGGGACATCTCTCAGTCCTAGCCCGTCAGCTAACCCCGTCGGCATCGAGAGGAGACTGAAAAGTTAGCACTATTTTTTAATGTGTTTTCTCGTCAGTGTCCAAGCTTGGTATGTGTCGCATCGTTGCACCTGCCTTCAAATCTGATGAGATGAAAACCATGTTTCAACTCATGGGTTTGAGGTGGGCAAGCTACTCATGAGGTGAAAATCTACAATGTCCATGAATCAAAAGAATCGTATTGCCTTGATTTCTGTTAGTGGTGACCCGGCAGCGGAAATCGGTCAAGAAGAAGCCGGAGGGCAAAATGTTTATGTGCGTCAAGTTGGATTAGCACTAGCAAGAGCAGGATGGTCAGTGGATATGTTTGCTCGTCGCCTCAGTGCCGATCAATCGACTGTTGTGCAACACGCGCCTAACTGCCGGACAATCCGGTTAACAGCAGGACCAGAAAAATTTATTAGCCGAGATGAAGTGTTTGGTTATTTGCCAGAG
>DATNQT010000391.1:0-3970 GCA_036703885.1 Candidatus Sericytochromatia bacterium | reverse complement strand
TTAATTTCCGTCGCAAAATTCCCCCAACCCACCACTTTTAATGTT
This sequence comes from Candidatus Sericytochromatia bacterium, assembly GCA_036703885.1. Classification (GTDB taxonomy): domain Bacteria; phylum Cyanobacteriota; class Cyanobacteriia; order Cyanobacteriales; family Coleofasciculaceae; genus CADCTM01. The sequence continues at coordinate 3,925 of DATNQT010000391.1, read as the reverse complement.
GTCGGCGGGTCTTCAGCCCGTGAACCAGGAAACTGAACCAGCATCTGGGCAAGGGGAGTTTGATTATCAGATGTATAACGGAGTTCTGGATCTTGAATAATTTGTGCCATCAAGATGCAGCTGTTCATAGTTCAAGTCTCCTGGCGCTCTTAGTAATCAGTCTGCTAAAGGAAAAGGACAGAGGAGGCTGCGAAAGTTTTCGCCGTCCTCCTCATCCATAATAGAACAAGCGTACCAAAGCCGTTGGTTGAAGAAAAGGGAGAAATTTCCCCAAACACTCTCTACCCTTTGGTTTTAAGGGTAAACAGCTTTACAACATGACTTCAGCTCTTGGCGCTTCTACACCTGGGTCTTGTTCCACAAACTCCTGAACGTAGCTGCGATACTTTCTCAAATTGTCATCGACCCAAGCCCGATCATCGCTATTCGCAAAAATATGCACGAGCGGTTCCCCAGCATCTGGTAAAATCAACACCCAACTGTCATTGTGGTGGTTGACAATTTTCACTCCATCGATCAACTCTAAGTTTTCGTTAGAGTGAGTTTCCACAAGATGGCGCATTAATGACCCTTTCACCGTCCAAGGACAGCGAACGGTGTAGGTTCTGTGAGTAACGCGAGGGAGTTCGGTGCGAATCTGAGCAAGCGATCGCTCTTGCACCGTTAGCATCTCAATTAACTTGGCAATACAGAACATCGCATCGAAACCGGGATGCAACTGCGGGAAAATAAAGCCCATTTCCCCACTCCCTCCCAATACCACATTGGGATTCGCCTGAGATGCTTCCATCAACGCCGTTGGATTCGCCTTAGTACGGATGACTTTGCCATCGTGCAGTCGGGCAATTCGTTCCACAGCACTAGATGCTTGCACGGGTACTACCACCGTGCTTCTGGGATAAGCTGTCAACATAATGCTTGTCATCAGCGCCGTCAACATCTCACCCCGAATCGGCAGTCCTGCCTCATCCACCAAAATCAGTTGTTCTCCGTTAGCAGACACTTGCACGCCAAAATTCGCTCTCAGTGCCTCTACCACATGACCCAACTGACTTAGTAATGCTTCTCGTTCTACTGTTGAGAGGGATGCCTGGTTCAAACTGGCATTGAGGACTACAGCATCACAACCAAACTTTGCCAATAGTATTGGTAAGACCGCGCCCGAAACCGAGTAAGCGTAGTCAATCACCACTTTTGAGCTGCTATGGCGAATTGCCTCAATATTGAGATTCTTCTCAAATCCAGTGCTGTAGAGTTCAATCACCTGACTAGGGTAACCGACATTGCCAATTTCATGAATTTGCGATCGCCGTAAGTCCTCCTTAGAATAAGCCCCTTCAATTTTCTTTTCTTGTCCCTTGGAGATATTAATGCCATGGGAATCAAAAATTTCGATGACAATGTAGTCAGGGCGATCCGGATGCACCCGCACATGGATTCCACCCGCAACAGAAAGGGTTGGTATCACCATCCGAGATAAAGGAATGGCTGTTGCCTCCAAATTCTGGATATTGATCCCTACAGACATCAAACCAGCAATCAAAGCCCGTGACACCATCCGAGAAATACTCCTCTGGTCGCGGGATATCGCCACCTGAGAACCAGGTTTTAAGGTAGAACCATAAGCGGCTCCCAACTTAACGGCGAATTCTGGAGTAATGTCAATATTTGCCAATCCTTGAACGCCACGTTGACCAAAGAGATTACGGTGAGCCGTGTGCCCCCAAATCAAATTAATATTCAACGTTGCCCCAGATTCAATTTTCTTACTCGGCCAGACGCGCACCCCCGGACTTACTTGGGCTTCTTCCCCAACGGTTGATAGCGGACCGACTACAGCACCTTCCAACACATGAGCGCGACGGTCTACACGAGTCCCTCGGCAAATCACGCAGGCGCGGAGATGAGCTTCTTCGCCGATAATTGCGCCATTCCAGAGGATGGGCCGCTTCAGGTCGGCATCAGCCGCGACAGTAACGTTGTCGCCAATCACGGTACCTGCTTCGATAGTTACTCGCGGTCCAATACGGCAGTTGCTGCCAATTAGCGCTGGAGTTTCAATCTTGGCAGTTGGGTCAATGAACGTGTTCTGACCGACCCATAATCCTGGCTTTTGCTCCTGGTAAGCATAGTCCAGCACCACCTTTTGATGTAAACCGTCGTACTGCGCTTCGCGGTAGGCATCCAGGTGACCGACATCACACCAGTACCCATCAGCAATATAGCCGTACATTGGCTCATCTTTTTCTAGCAGTAGGGGAAATAGGTCTTTTGAAAAGTCACATTCCTCATTAACTGGTAGGTAGTCTAAGACAGATGGGTCCAGAATGTAAGTACCCGTATTGACCGTATCGGAAAAAATCTCGCTAGTAGAAGGCTTCTCCAAAAATCGGCGGATACGCATTTGCTCATCCGTAATCACAACCCCAAACTCAACGGGATTGGGAACGCGGGTCAGAACTAATGTTGCTTTTGATTTATTGCTTTTATGAAACTCAATGGCAGCAGTTAGATCAAAGTCAGTGATACTGTCGCCACTGATGACTAAAAATGTTTCATCCAGTAATTCCGCAATATTTTTGACACAACCAGCAGTACCCAATGGTTGGTCTTCCTCAACGGCATAAGTCATTTGGACTCCAAACTCAGCGCCGTCTTGGAAGTAGTCTCGCATCACATCGGGGAGGTAGTGCAGCGTAGCAACTACCTCTGTGATCTGATGTCGTTTGAGTAGGTTGATAATGTGTTCAGCGATGGGTCGATTCAGAATCGGAACCATTGGCTTGGGAAGATCGCACGTCAGCGGTCTCAGACGTGTTCCCGAACCGCCAGCCATCAGCACTGCTCGCATAAGTCCTCCTATTTACGTGCTTCACGGTGTTGTCTCGTAAAGTATTTACGTTTCGTAACCTATCTTTAATAGTCTCTTATGATCGTAAAACGTGGAATATCTTCTACAGCAGCCGATTTTTTTGGCAATAGATTGCTTTTCTCCTTAAAGGGTGCATATTAATTGTGAAACGATTAATGACATTTTCTAAATTTTTTTGGGTCGCCCTCGGCTTGAAAGAAAGTGTGGCAGCAAGAAGAACGCCTTTGGATGGCAGATCGGGAGAAAATTTGAAAATCAGCTTTTTCTTGATCGTGACGCCACAACTGAGTAACAGATAGACTAGAACTGGATCTAATGCTACTTTGACCTATCGGTTGGAATCAATCGCGTAGGTTAACCTTATACCCCAAGCACTTGAGCCGTACTTTCAGCGAACGGGGAACGCTTGCAGGGAGGTGGTGTTGTGAGGAATGTGGTAAATAACCTTTCGCCCACTTTGATCGGGTGAACCGAATCAGTTGTCATGGGAGTTAATTGAATGAAATTAATTATTTTCATTTTGTTGGGCGTTTATGGATACGGTGTCTGGAAGTTCTGGAAGGGTTTCGAGCGGACTAACTTCTCCCGCAGTTTGCCTAACCGGATTGCTTTGTCACTGCTGTGGCCAGCTTTGATTATTGCGAATCCTTCCTATCGAAGGAACTTTACTAAGGCTTTGAAGGGTTAAGGGTTAGCTAAATAGTGTTGAGCTTTGTAGGTTGCTAGATAGTGGTAAACGTATTTGGCTGATTGGCGGTACGGCTGAAAGTGCTACTTTAGCCGTAGCGATCGCTAACCTTGAGCTGCCCTGTACTGTAACTGTAACAACAGTGGCAGCTGAAGCTCTCTATCCCAAAACACCAATGTTAAGTGTTTGCGTCGGGCGTCTGGATGTCGCTCGGCTAAAGTCGTTTTTACAAGAGCAGCAAGTTGTTGCTATTCTAGATGCCTCCCATCCCTATGCCGTAGAAATTTCTAGGATGGCGATCGCGATAGCCGCTCATTTAAATATCCCTTACTTGCGGTTTGAACGTTCATCAGTTGGCGATCCAG
>DATNQT010000390.1:0-2479 GCA_036703885.1 Candidatus Sericytochromatia bacterium | reverse complement strand
ACATCTACAATCACCGCATCCTTAACTTCAGCAGCAGACTTGTGCCAATTTTGACCGATCACTTCACACAGTTGCTTAAGTCCATACTGCTTTTTGCCGATGTTATAGGCTTCTGGAATGCCATCAGTATATAGCACCACGCCATCTCCAGGTTCTAGCTGAATCAGGATGTGACTGATGAAGCGTGCGATATCATCATCTAAAGCGATCGGCAAGCCTAAATCCATCGTGTCGATGCGCTCAATCTCTCCATTTTTTCGCACCACTAGCGTTTCTTCATGCTGACCGCTGATGCTGATGAGTCCTTCGGAGTAGCTCAAAATCGCCAGCGTCAGACTTTTATCAGAATTCATGCGCTGCACGTTTTTGTAGAGGGTACGGTTGAGTACATCCAGGAATCGAACGGGGTCTAGTTCACGAATCTCTTGCAGAGTGCGAACTGAGGTTTGCGCCATCAGCATCAGAATGCCGCTTTCCAGGCCATGTCCGGTGACATCACCGATAGCCAGTGTGACAACACCATCGATCTGTAGCACGTCGTAGTAGTCACCTCCTACTTCATCGGCGGGTTCCATGTATGCGGCGATATCTAGTCCGTCAATTTGCAGTTCATGAGGGTTAGGCAAAATCATTTGCTGGATATGACGCGCCACATTCAATTCTGCACCTAAGCGGAGGTTGTCTACTTTGAGTTTTTCGTTGAGGGCAATGATTTCCTGATTAGCATTAGCGAGTTGTGCTGTTCGTTCTTGAACTTTGGCTTCGAGGGTTTCAAAAGATTCTTGGAGTTGCCTCGCCATGCTGTTGAAGGATCGTGCCAGCAGACCGATTTCGTCTTGCGATCGCATTTTCACACGGATGTCTAAGTGACCCGCCGTAAACTCGGCAACCGCTTGGGTGAGGTCAATCACAGGCTTTGTTAATAGTTGTGCGATCGCAAAAGCGATGATAGTTACAATTGAGGCGATGATTGCTAATAAAAGAAGTGCATCCTGTATTTGTTTTTCTACAGGTGCTAGGGCAACGGCAATGGGCTGTGCGAAGATGACTGACCAAGGTTTATATTGCAGGCGGGCGATCGCTAAGAGGCTCAACTCATTATTACCCGTAGCTGCCAATCGTGTGGTTAGATAAGGCTGTTTAGTGTCTAATGCTTGCTTGAGGTCGGGCAAATTGATTGCAAGTTCTTTTGTTAAAGTCTTAGGCAAACGCCCTTCGCGTTGCAGTTTCGCTACAACATTGGGTGACAAAGGCACAATCGATTTGAAAAGGAGTTCAGGTGTAGTGCTATGTGCCAGATGGATATAGTGTTCATCTAAAAGAACTCCTAACGATTTCGCACCTGCGTGTTCTGTTTCCCGAGTCACCAACTGCTGGACAGATGTGGCATTGTATGTCACCCGCAATACACCCAATATATTTCCCCTCGCATCGCGAACAGGACTGCTAAAAAAGAGCGTAACGAGGTTGGGAATTGTCGGCGATTGCCTAATACTAGAAACAAAAGATAGTTGAGTTTTGAGCGGTTCTTGGAAGTAATCTTGACCGGATTCATCTCGTCCAACATCCAATGTATTCGTATCGAGTACATTCCGTCCCTTTAAGTCGAGCAAGGCATAGGAGATAATATGAACCATATCTTTGCGACTGAGGCGGCTTAAGGTTTGAGTCGCTAACATATCTTCGGGACTACCATTTCGCCGTTCTGGAGGTAGGCCCAGATAGGCAGCCAAACCTGGTAAAATCGCTTCTACGCGCACGGCATTGAGATTCCCATCGATAAACTCATCTATTCTGTGAGCGGTTTCGGTAGCCTCTGCTGATAGGATTTGTCGTGCGTTGTCGGTCAATGCCTTTTCAGTTGTCTGCTTGTTAATAAATGCTAGCAACAGCAACGGAATTAGAGCAACGACGAGAAACGACACAATTAACTTTGTACGAATGCTTTTGAAAATCGAGCGCTTCATGGTTTCAAACTAGGAGGGGGGGTTAAGAAAGAAGAATTAAACAAGCTTTCTATATTTGGAAGGCGCGTCACATTGCCCATGCGAATAAAAAAGTCCGCATATTTCTTGGCGGTTTTGTAGATATAATTAGGACTGTCAGATTGAAAAAATTTTTGATTTTCTGCAAAATCAATGAGGTCTATTCCCTCGAAAGAGATTGTATTGCTGGGAATATTCAACGCTTTGCTCGCGATCTCGTTTCCTTCGGGAATATTTGTTTCCCAATAAGACAAGGCTTGAAGCCAGCCTCGCACAAAGGCGCGAATATCTTCGGGGCGATCGCGTATCACCTCACCCCGAAACACGATCACATCCAAAATTAAGCCTGGGGTTTGCTTGCTTGTAAACAGGATATTTGCGCCTAATTTTAATGCTTCAGAAAGATACGGTTCCCAAGTGTGTCCTGCTTGGATAGCATTGTTTTGTATGCGCTGGGGAACTTCTAAAGCCTCGACTTTAACCAGGCTAACATC
>DATNQT010000389.1:0-1673 GCA_036703885.1 Candidatus Sericytochromatia bacterium | reverse complement strand
GTTCCGCAAGCGAGTCCGCGAACTGCTGCGAGGTAGCTGTTGCAGTTGGCGGTGAATCGCCATTTTGTCCATCTGATTGTTAGCTTGGTCAAACTGGTCTTTCAGGTCTTCCCGCTTGTCGGCGTACTTGTCTACGAGTCTCTGGCGCTTTTTCTCGCGCTCGACCATGCTCTTCTTAGCCATAATCTGTTGATATCCTTAGATTAATCACAATCTACTATTTTACTATCTTTTTGTCTTTTTGGATAACTTTTATTTTAAATATTTTTATTTACACACAACAACTTATCTCATTTGCAGGGTGCCTCAGCTAATATTGTGCGATCGACAGTTGCTCTAATTCGAGCTGACGCACCCTAGGAACTACTCCTGGTTGTCGCCAAGAGTTTGTTGTGCAGCGTGTCGAATGTGGAGGATGCGAACTGCGGGCACATCTTCACTTTCGGCAATAGTGAAAAGAATGCGGTATGAGTTGCGCCCTTTACCGTAAAGTAACTGCCTAATTTCTTTACTGAAGTATTGATTTTCCCTGGCGAGAGGACAGCGTTTTGGCATCGCTGATAAAGACTCGATTGCCTTCAACAATCCCTCATACCACTCCCTTGCTTTCTCTGGTGATGTCATCTAAGATAATAGCAGGAATGCACTATCAGCTTCTGCTTCTGCAACGCTAGAAATTTCAATGAGATATGTCATCAGTTTGTTGGAAAACTGTACTTGGTGCGCTGGGATTTAGCAAATTCATCGAAAGAACGGAACCGTCCTAACTCAAAATCATTTAACCCCTCCTGAATACCCTCAATAGCTTCTTCAGAGTCTCGGGCTTCCCATTCTAATATCCGAGTTAGCAATTGGGCAGCAACAAGGCTAATATCTTGTCCTTCCCGATCGGCTTTTTCACGAAGTAGTGCCTCTATTTCTGGACTGAGGGAAATCGCAATACTCATCAGAATTATGGGTGGAGCGTAGCGGAGGGTTGAAACCCCGTCCTTTTAGGACGGCTTTACATTGAATTGAATCCCCTTGCGGGGTTGGGGAGGTATGGTTGCCTCCCCGCCAGGATATGGTTGTCCCGTTCTCCTTTCGGAGTAAAGTTAGCTTCGCCAAGGTTTTAAGAGCTTGTTAGGCTAGCAGCACTGTTCCAGTGACCTTAGAACTGTTTAACCACTAGCGACAGAGCAAGGAACTAGCTACGCATTCCAGGGTGTCGTGACTCAAAAAACGTAGTCAATTAAGACTGAGGCCCGTCAGAATGGCTTGTTAGATTTCTCCTTCAAGCCTCATGCCTTTAGGCTGAGGTTCCTGACATACTTACTTCCTTAGCATTAAGCTGTTGACAATAATTATAGCAAACTCAAAAAACTATCTACCGATCGAGTTCATTTATAAACTCTTCATTTCAGCAATTGTAAGGTGCGTCAGATTCTATATTTTAATGCTAGTTGCTAGCCTCGGCACTGACGCACCCGTGCGTAATATTAGCAGAAGGGCACAAATCTGCAAGTTCGCAAATATTGCAAGCCGGATTTCTAGCATTACAAACCGCCCTGCCGTGATAAACCAACCGAATCGACCAATTTTCCCAATCCGGCTGCGGCAACAATACCATCAAATCCCGCTCGATCCTTGTAGGATCGGTATGTTCGGTCAATCCCAACCGCTGACTCAAACGT
>DATNQT010000388.1:0-4782 GCA_036703885.1 Candidatus Sericytochromatia bacterium | reverse complement strand
CATTAGACGTTGCCTGATTTTGGCATGATGGTTTGTTGGACTGACTGGGGAGCTATTTTTGCTCAATGAGCGTCTCTTGAGAATGCAGGAATTAGCTTTATTGCTTCAACTATGAAAACTTTACGATGGCTTCAAGTTTCGCTTGCAGCTACAGCCACCTTCTTCACTATCGGGGCGGTGAGTCCGACAACAGCTGCCACTTTTGACAACCAAGAAGTTAACCCTAATAATTTCCTCGCTGCAACCGTCCCCTTCGGCAGCAATCAGAAACAACTGTTGATTCTCGAACAAATCTCGCCCCGACAGTCTTGTTGGAGTGAAAGTGGTAGCAGCCCAGTTAGTGTAGACCTTCTACTCTTGAAATTTAACTTTACTGGTATTTGTGCGCGGAGTACGGACAGTAACGGTTATTCGATCCGCATGAACGGTCAAGACCTCGGCTTAGATTACCTCCTCAGAGTAGTTGAGCGTGATGGGGAAATGGTGCTGGTTGGTACTCATCGTATAGACCGCCAAGCTCCAGAAATTATCATCGGCAGAACTAAAGGTAAGAGAGAAGGCTCTGAGAAAATTTTTCTCGATCCGGGTTGGCGCTTTACAAGAAGAACCTATCAAGGCAAGGCATTAGGGCACATCTATCTAACAAATGACTCTGCCTCTCTTCCAGTAACTCAACAATCTAAACCCACGTCACCACCTTTACCCACTACTCCTCTACCAGGAAGACCCACACCTCCACCCTTACCTAGCACACCTCAACCTGTATCACCGCCTCCCGAACGAGAATTAATTTTTACTAAACCTCAAGCTGGCTCAATCGCTCCGGGAGGAGGAACCTCTGCACCTAGTTCTCAAAGCTTGCCACTACGCCCTGCATCTACAGTGCCAGGATTTGTTGTGCCGACACTGCCGCCAACTGGCTCAAGTAATTCAAGGGGACAATCGTCTACAACTACCCCTCAAACCTTACCCTCTGCACCTACCCCAGAGCGTCAGATTCCAGGTTTTGCTGTGCCAACAAAGTAAAGTTCTTGCTTTTCTCTATAAGTGCTGAAGCCTACACAATATTGTGTAGGCTGTGTTCTTTGGCTATGGATAAACCACGCAACATTCATAACTTAAGTTGATTAAATCAATCAAAAAGAATATTTGCTTTTATCACTCCGGTTGCTTAAAGTTGAATCAAAAGATTGAGCTAAAACCAACTAGCAAAGTGAACTGTGTCATGGCTGACTCCATTCAGGTAGACAAGCAGGACTTCCTCTATCGCTACTATAAATATTTTGGTCAAGTCAAACCAGAGAACTTAGTCTTCAATGCTAACCTTCAGGAGTTTGTACAACGGGTTAGCTTTATCGGCAATTTAGAGACTCGGGGAAAACTTTCTTCGCCAGAGTCTTATCAGCAAATCGAAAGTCTCTGGCAGCAGTTAACACAGAGCTACAAGGCGCTGAAAGTTGGAGAAGACACCACTCTTGCACGAAGGTATTACTGATTGAAGATGGAGGAGCTATCTACAAGGCTTTCCAACCGACAATCCGTCACTAGGCAGGAACACCTTTCTAGTGCCGACGCCTTAGATTCGCCTGAAGTAAGTGCCGTACCAACAAGCTCACTTCGCTCCAACCCATTAATCGAATCGGCAAAGAGAAAAGAAAAGGGTAAGGCTAAAGCAATGACCCTCGTGATTTCTCACCTCTTGGTACAACCACACACCAGCGCTTCGTTAGTTCAAAAGATTGGCATATATGGCTCGTCCCATATCAGTTCCTGTTTGCGGAAGTTGAAAAAGGCGGGATTGATAGGAGCTATTTGGGATTCTCAGCAATTATGTTTGGTTTATTACAACCTCAAATTAGAAAAGGATGAACCGTCGCTTTAAAGGGTCGCATCTGCGGAGTGTGCTTGGGGAAGAGTGACTTTAAGCTAACGCCAGCCTTGTTCAGCTTGCTCTAATACGTAGGTAGATACATCCTCAAAAATTATCAATGCCAATCTTTTGCCGCTTGCTCTAACACGTAAGCCGATACATCCTGGATTTGCTGTTCGCTCAAGCGGTCTTTGTAGGCTGACATAATATTCTTACCATTGGTGACCAGAGAAGCAATTTCCTCCAGAGAATCCACACCATTTCTTTTCAAAGCTTTTAGCTTCAAGGTCTTACCCCGCCGAATAATATTGCCACCATTGACATGACAACCAGCACATTCAACGCTAAAGATTTTTGCCCCGTTAGCGGTATCGGCGGCTAAAGCAGGAGGGGTGAAAGCGAGGCTTAGCGTTATCAGGACTAGTATTAGTAGCAGTTTCAAGAAATTCTCCTAGTTGTAACACATCGCCAGTGATAATCTTTGCACACTCCTCCTTGGTTAGACAAAATTTGATAGCTTGTCTGAGATGATGAGCCTCAGATTAACTCCAAACTGAGGATTGGCATGACCCGCACTCGCTATTTTTTGCTATTCATAGCGCTCTTGCTGATTGTACTGTCTTGGTGGGGTGTGGTAGCGGCGCGGGATGGACTCGTTGTGCGATCGTGGAACGTGCATGAAGCGCGATCGCTTAATCGAGAGGGAGTCCCACTCTTGTACGTCGCACCGAAGACTACAGCAAAAGTACCCGGTGTTCTTGTCGCGCATGGCTTTGCGGGTTCCAAGCAGTTGATGCTGGGCTACGCGCACGTTCTGGCACATGGAGGGTATGCTGTAATGCTTTGGGATTTTGCAGGTCATGCCGCAAATGCCGCACCATTAGGGGGTCTTTCACTGCAACAAGACCTTGATGTGGCTTATGCTGCCCTCATAGAGCAATCTGAGGTCGATCCGGCGCGTCTGGCGCTACTAGGTCACTCTATGGGGAGTGGTGCGGTGATGTCGGCAGGCATTCGCGATGTGAACCGCTTTGGGGCTACTGTTGCCATCTCGCCAACAGGTGCCCAGGTAACGCCCTCTACTCCGCGTAATCTCCTGCTACAGGCAGGTAGCTGGGAAGGGGGTTTTGTGAGGAATGCCCAAAGGTTGCTAGCGGCGGCGGGAGGAGAAAATCAGAACTTAGCTGAGGGAAAAGGGCGATCGCTTCTGATTATCCCCAATGCCGAACACATCACCATCCTCTTCCGTAATGCCAGCCACCAAGCTGCCCTCAATTGGCTGAATGCCACCTTTGGCATATCGAACAATAGTAACTATGTTGACCGCCGGATGATTTGGTATGGCTTGCACCTCTTAGGATGGCTAATGCTGCTGGGTGCAGTTGCCCCGGTGTTGACTGTACCTGCGACTGATACAGAAGTGAAGCTACATCCCTTGAGACGCTGGGGAGGCTTACTCCTAGCCCCGGTTGTAGCAGGTGGTGTCCTTACCTGGGTTAGTCGGGTAGTCCAGATTCAGAATCTGGGAGGCTTGCAGGTGGGCGGTGCAGTGGGCATTTGGTTCTTTCTGGCAGGCATAGTTTGGCTAAGTGTCCTCTTCTGCCTACCACGCCCAACAGTCAAAGCTGTAGGGTTAGGCGTGGCACTCTTTGTACTTTTTTGGATTGCTTTTGGAGCGATCGCACAGGTAGTCTGGCTTCAATGGTGGTTGATTCCAGTGCGTTTAAGGCTGTGGCCCCTACTCTCACTAGCCTGTTTTCCCTGGTTTTTCGCATCAGGGATAGCACAACAGGGGGCGGGGAAAGTCAAACGAGTGGCGTGGTGGTTGGGACAAAGTATGGCGTTAGTAGGCGGCTTTGTTTTAGTACTTTACTTAGTACCGGAACTCGGCTTCATCTTCTTATTACTGCCGCTATTTCCCCTGTTGATGGCGATTTTCTCCTTGAGTGCCACTTTACTTAACGAAGTGTGGGGCTATGCTTTGGGGAGCGCACTTTTCTTTGGTTGGATGATTGCGGCGGCTTTTCCTCTGTCGGCTTAAGCGTTTGTCGTTTTGATGAATTTAAACGACTTCGCTGTTAGCGGCTTCAAGCGGCTTGCCCGTACAAACAACTACTTAAAACGCTTCTGTTCGCTTCGGTAACGTATCAATTCAGCAATAAAGGCGACTGTTCCAGACAACAGGATGAGGATGACACTTAAAGCATTAATATCAGGTTTGACTCCCGTGCGGATGCGGCTGAAGATTTCCATTGGTAAGGTTGTTGAACCAGTACCAGCGGTGAAGCTAGCAATAAGAAAGTCGTCCATGCTGAGGACAAAAGATAAAAGACAACCCGCAATAATAGCTGGCATTAATTCCGGTAGCAAGACTTTAATAAACGCTTGAAACGGCGTTGCGCCTAGATCGAGAGCGGCTTCTTCCAGATGAGGATCGAGAGCAGAAATGCGTGAGGAAACGGTAATCGCGATATAGGCAAGGCAAAAGACGACATGAGCGGCGACAATCGTCCACAGGCTTAGGGGTATACCGATGACAGCTAGAAAGACAAGGGTTGCAACTGCGATCGCAATATCAGGGACAATAACTGGTAGATAGGCGACACCTCGGTACAATGTCTTGCCAGGAAATCGATAACGTGCTATCCCTACCGCCATTAGAGTTCCCAATACAGCAGAAATACCAACTGCTACGGTAGCAACTGTCAGACTATTTTGCAACGCTCCTAGGACGCGAGTATCGCGAAATAGCCGTGCGTACCACTTAAGGGTAAATCCCTGCCAACCCGCGCTATAGGAAGAATTATTGAAGCTATAAAACGTTAGCACCAACAGGGGCAAGTACATATAAAAGAACATTACCCAGGAGAAAATCCCCTGCCAGGAAAAGCTGCGTTTGGCTTTAGATTGCA
>DATNQT010000387.1:0-2465 GCA_036703885.1 Candidatus Sericytochromatia bacterium | reverse complement strand
AGGTGTCTGTTCCACCTGCGCTTCAAACAATTGATGAAAACACTCTCCCCCTCTCTCCTTCTTGGTATCATTCCCATCAATTAACAACTGCTGCCATTCACCTGCCGTCAACAACGGTAATTCACAGATGCGCTGCTCTGGATGGGTGACAATGCTTTCCAGCAGTGTTTGATAATGTCCCAGCATTCGGGTAATAGTAGCATCGTCAAATAAATCCGTGCTGTAGACCACCTGTCCTCTAAGTCCCTCTGGGGCTTCCCACATATGGAACTCTAGATCGAACTTGGCACTTGGGATGTCGAACTCCAGCGGAGAGAGTCTTAGTCCCGGCAACTCTAACGCCTCAATGGGTGTGTTTTGCAGGCTGAACGCGACTTGGAATAAGGGATGATGGCTCAGATTACGCTCTGGATGCAGTTCCTCCACCAGCTTCTCAAAGGGTAAGTCCTGATGGGCATAGGCTCCTAGCGCTACTTCCCTTACTCTGTCTAGCAGTTGCAGAAATGTTGGATTGCCTGATAAGTCGGTACGCAGTACCAAGCTATTGACAAAAAAGCCAATTAACCCTTCTATTTCCCGACGATTACGGTTGGCAATGGGTGAGCCGACGACAATATCTGTCTGTTGGGTGTAGCGGTAAAGTAAGGTTTGAAACGCTGCTAAGAGGGTCATGAACAGAGTAACCCCTTGATGCTGCGAAAGTGCTTCTAGTTTCTCACCCAAGCTTTTTGGTAGTTCTAGTAATTGCATCGCCCCTTGGTAGGTGGGAGTTCCTAGGCGGGTTCGATCAGTGGGCAGGTTCAGCCGAGGGATATTGTCCAACTGCCGCTTCCAGTAAGCAAGTTGTACCTGTAGGGGTGACTCATGAGTCTCCCCTCCCTCTTGCAACCATTCGCGCTGCCAGTGGGCAAAGTCTGCATATTGAATGGGCAGTTCCGGTAAGGGTGAGGGCTGGTTGTTGGTAAAAGCTGTATAAAGTGTTCCTAGTTCTCGAATTAACACCCCAATTGACCAACCATCGGAGACAATGTGGTGCAGATTTAGTAGGAGTACGTGTTCTGACGAGTCCAGCTGTAGCAGCATCACTCGTAGTAAGGGGTCTTGAGATAAATTAAAAGGACGCGATCGCTCGTGGATAGCCAACCGCCGAATTTCAGCTTCCTGTTCGGTTGGGGGGAGATGCCGCAAATCTACCACTGTCAAGGGTAGGGTTAGAGTGGAAGCAATGACTTGGACAAGTTGCTCCTCCAACATCCTAAAGGTAGTACGCAACGCTTCATGGCGATGCACAATTTCGTTGAACGTTTGCTCTAGTGCAGCTATATCGAGCGAACCTGTTAAGCGAAGTGCTGTCGCTACATTGTAGAAGGTATTACCTGGGAAGAGGCGATCAAGTAACCACAGCCGCTGTTGGGCAAACGATGCAGGAAAGACGAAAACTTCTTCTTCCGCAGAAATATTGAGTTTTTCCTCAGCAGTCGAGAGGGAGTTGTCGGAAAGCTTCTGTGTCATAAGAGAAATTTCATTCTTCCTTGTGCGAAATCGCGCATGGGGTCTGTCTTAAAAATAGGAGTCAGGAGAAAGAGATTTTTACAGGCAACATTCGTGCGCTGCCACACCCAACGCCTATATTGCTGGTATGCCAAAATTGAGTGGCGAAAACTCAAGACTACTCAAACTATGTTAGGCAAGTTACTAGACAGACGTTACCAAGTTCTCCAAGTTTTGAGTGCAGGAGGGTTTGGTAGAACATACATTGCTGAAGATACTCGCCGACCTGGCAACCCGCAGTGTGTTGTCAAACATCTCACACCTGCCAGTAATGAACCCAACTACTTGGAAACTGCCAGACGTTTATTCATTAGCGAAGCAGAAACGTTGGAACAGCTAGGTAATCATGACCAGATTCCCCGACTGTTAGCTTATTTTGAAGAACATCAAGAATTTTACTTAGTACAAGAGTTTATCGTCGGGCATTCACTCAGCGTTGAACTGCAACCAAATAATTACTGGAGTGAAAGCCAAGTCATCCAACTGCTACAAGATGTTTTGGGCATTCTTGCCTTTGTTCACAGCTATGGGGTCATTCATCGAGATATTAAACCCGACAATTTAATTAGACGCGCCTCAGACGGAAAGTTAGTTCTAATTGATTTTGGTGCAGTTAAGCAAGTTCGGACACAGATTCTGAGCGATCACAGCCAGATGGGTGCTACTGTTGCGATCGGCACTCCTGGCTATATGGCAAGCGAACAAGGGTTAGGCAGACCGCGTCCCAGTAGCGATCTTTATGCCGTGGGTATCATTGCTATCCAAGCTTTAACTGGGCTGTATCCCAGCCATTTGCAGGAAGACCCGACTACAGGAGAAATCTTTTGGCAGTACCAAGCACAAGTGAGTGCTGGACTGGCAGCGATTGTCAGTAAAATGGTGCGTTACGACTATAGAGACCGCTACCAATCAGC
>DATNQT010000386.1:0-8830 GCA_036703885.1 Candidatus Sericytochromatia bacterium | reverse complement strand
TACAAAGCGCCCAAGCTCTCAAGGATGCCAATTGGAAAGCCCAGGTGTTGACTAAGATAGCTGGTGAGTATCGAGAAGCAGGACAAGGGGATAGAGCCTTGCCAATTCTCTCAGACGCCCTACAAAGCGCCCAAGCTATTGAGATTGACTTTTTCAAAGCCTCAGCGTTGCGCGAGATAGCCGACGAGTATAGAAAAGCGGGACAAGAGGAGCAAGCTTCGGAAATTTTGTCCCAAGCCGAGGAGTTAAAGCCAAGACGCCCAACCCTGCAATGATCGCCATAACTGCCACAGACGAACCCAGTGCCAATGCGCTAGTCGAGGGGGAGAATCTGGGCAATGTGATTGGATGTGCGCGATCGCATTTCTTAGATACGTTGTATGCTTTGAGCCGTTTTGCAGTATATATTCAGCATTGGAGGATTTAGACTCAGCACTCGAAACTAGTGTCAGCCCGACATAGCACAACAGCAGGAGGCATTCATGGCTTTAAATATTAGCGCTCTAAAATTGACTCAGATTAAAAAAGGATCTAATGGAGCTGCTGTTAAAGCTTGGCAAAACTTTTTGAAAGAGGCTGAATATCCTGTAGGAACTCCTGATGGAGCCTTTGGCAGCATGACCGAGCAAGCAACCCGCAGCTATCAGCAAAGGAATGGCTTACCTGTAAATGGCATTGTAGATAACGCGACCTACCTCAAGGCTCTAGACCAAGGATTTATTTACAAGGTTCCTAATTTCTCTGTTGGGATGCTGCTGGATTACATTCGCTTCGGTCAGGCAGAGATTAAAGACTTACAAAAGAGTTTAAATGCTGTTGCTACTCTAAACCCTCCTTTAGCAGTAGATGGAGCCTTTGGAGCTAGAAGTACCAAGGGATTAGCCGAAGCTTATTTGAAACGAGATGTGCGCCTGCGGGCTGAACTAGAGCAAAAGCTTTCAACGACAACAAAGCAAAAGCTGGGAAGTGACTTCAATGCTGCCTTAGATGCCTTGAACGGTTATGCCAAACGTATCCGCTTTCGCCTCAGTGGTCCGCATTGGTATAACTTTTTTCCCACCAGCCGCTCCACTTCCGATTTAGCCTCGCCCTTTCGTCAAAGAGTTCAAGCCTTTCAAAAAGCGCTGGTGGATGCGGGCGCACAAGTCATCGTTTCTGCTACCTATCGACCTCCAGAACGAGCGTATTTAATGCATTACGCCGCCAGGATTGATCGAGGAGAAATCGCTCCAGAAGATGTGCCATCTATGGCTGGGGTTGATATTGACTGGGTACACTACACGAACGCAGGGTCGCTCCGCGCCGCCGCACAGATGATTGATATATATGGGATTGGCGGTAATCCCGTTGCTCTCCAATCGCTCCACACCCAAAGGTTGGCAATTGACTGGAACATTACCTGGCAAGGTACGCTCAAAATCAAAGATGGCGATGGGAGAATTATTCAGGTCGGTGCGCCCCGCGATAGTTCCAGCAATACAACGCTCTTTGATGTAGGTGCTTCCTATGGGGTGTACAAGTTAGAAAGTGACCCTCCTCATTGGTCTTATAACGGTTACTGAGATTGCTGCCCATCTTTAAAAGCATATGAGGTTTAATTCTGCTCCGTCGGTTTAGGTTTGGGAGGGGTGATTGGCTTCTTATTTTTATTAAAGTAAGCTTCCATAACCTTCCGTACTATCGGTCCTGCTGTCTTGCCCCCGCCACCGCCGGAATGTTCGCAAAACGCCACAACTACGATTTCTGGTTTATCCGAAGGTCCATAGGCTCCAAACCAAGCGTGAGCCTCACCAGGAGGAGCTTCCGCCGTACCGCTTTTACCAGAAATCGGTGGCAACCCTCCCTCATGCAACACTGTACCCGTGCCAGCCGCAACGACCTGTCGCAGTCCCTCTTGCAGCACCTTCACCGTGTCTGGTTTCAGGCTTAAAGACTCTCTCCATTTTTTTGCCTGTTCATTGTCCTTGAGCAAGTGGGGTTTGACCCGGTGGCCACCATTAGCAGGCACGGCAAACATCACCGCCAATTGCAGTGGTGTGACCTGAGTAAAGCCCTGACCGATGGACATATTGACCGTATCACCCGTTGTCCATTCCCAGTCGTATTCCTTCCGCTTCCAGGCATCATCCGCAATCAAACCTGCAGATTCTTCCGATAACTCGATACCCGTTTTTTGACCAAAGCCAAAGCGACGTGACCATTCAATAAGTGTTGGTCCTTCAACACCTTTACCAATTTGACCGAAGAATGTATTACTGCTGATTGCCATAGCACCAACAAATCCTAACGGGCCAAATCCTGCCTGATTCCACTCACCAAAACTGGTTCCACCAACATTCAAAGCAGCATAAGTTTGCAAAACAGTATCGGAAGGGAATTTGCCAGATTCCATGCCAGCCGTAGCCGTGACCACCTTGAACGTACTGGCTGGCGGAAAGCCCCGCATTGCACGGTTGACAAAGGGTGTGCCTTTACTTTGCAGCTGTTTCCAAGTGTCTGCCGTAATCCGAGTGGAGAAGATGTTGGGGTCGAAGGTCGGGCGACTGACCATTGCTAGGACGGCACCCGTGTTTGGGTCTAAGGCAATGATCGCACCTTTGCGATCGCCTAATGCCGCCTCTGCTGCCTTCTGTACCTCCAGATCAATTGTGGTATGGACATCCTTACCCGCTTTGGCGGATTTCTGACCGAGAATCCTCAGCACCCGACCTGCCCCATCGACCTCAACCTGCTGACCGCCCCATTCCCCTCGTAGCTGTTTCTCATAAGACTCCTCAACACCCATTTGACCGACAATGTCACCCATCCGGTAGCCTTCCGCTTTCCGCTTTTCTAGCTCTTCGTCGTTGAGTTCCCCTGTGTAACCGAGGACGTGAGCGCCCAAATCACCGTTGGGATAGTCTCGTACCGCTTCAATATCAACCTCTACCCCTTGTAATTGGTTGCTGTATTCCGCCAAAGCAGTAATCTGGGCATGACTAATTCCACGAGCAACCCGGATTAGGGATGGTGAATTATAACCCGCTTGTTCCAATCGTTTTTGAATCTCCGCTTCCGGGATATTCAAAATCTCCGAGAGGCGTTTGAGGGTTGTCGGCCATTCCGCTTTCTTGCGGGCTATAGGCCACAGATAGACGGCATGAGATAGCCGACTGCTAGCTAAAACTTTACCCTTGCGGTCAAAGATGTTACCTCGCACGGGTTGCTTTGGAATCAGACGAATTCGGTTATTGTCGGCTAGCTGTCGGTTACGGTTTCCCTCTACTAACTGTAAGTAAGCTAAACGAGAGCCAATGCCTCCTAAGAGGAAGACGCTCACAATGAGCATGACAAACAGGGATTGGTAATTGCGTCCAACAGTGCGGGGAGTAGCTTTACGACCCCCAGAAGAAGGCTGGATTACAGTCATATCAGAAACATTCAGCAACTGAAGTCGAAAAGAATATTTGTACCTAGTCTATTGTTGTTTATCTCTTGACCAAATCTTAAGCAACAAGAGTGACCTGATCAACAAGAGTTAGCTTCTTGACAAATTTACCCACTAGAAAAGGAAAAGCCTAGCGACGACCTACCCCTTTTTGCAACACAACCTTCATATTTGCAAACCCACACGAGGAAGATCCGGATGACTGCAACTTAAGTCTGTAGATTGTCATAGATCTGAAAAAGTGAGATGCAACCTTTCTCAAGATTATCCGTCTAAAGATAAGGCACTCCCTTGCAGGGAAGTTGGGATTTTTAACAAAATGCTTACTCCGTCATCTGTTAGCTCGATCCAGTCTCCAGTAACAAGGCAGGAGGTAGCATTAACCCCCAACGAGCTGGTAGAGAAGATTCAGGCTTGTAGCCAAGACCAATTTACAGGTCAGTTGGATTTGAGTATTGAATATGCTAAAGACCACCACTGGAGCTTATTTTTTTGTTTGGGTGATTTGATTGGGTGTACTGGTGGGGTGCATCCAATTCGCCGTTGGTTTCGGCAGTTGTCTCAACACTGTCCGCAACTGCCAGTCTATATCGTCACGCCTGGGTCGAAGCAGCCTCAGTGTTTGGATTACGACTCCTTAGCCACACTGGTGAGGCAGGGGGAAGTTCCGCTCCGGCAGATGGCGGAGATTGTCACAGGCAACGTTACGGAAATCCTGTTCGATATTATCCAGCGGGAGGAACAACTCCACCATCGTTCAGGGGTGCAACTGTCATACAGACCAATACCGATGCGTACCATAGATGCCAATGTGGTTTCAATTCGAGTTCACCCGGTTTGCTTACCACCAATACAGAATTGGGAGGCTTGGCAACAGGCAGGTTTAGCAGACTATTCCCCAAACTTAGCTCCCAAAATCAGGAACGCTGAAGAATTGCAATGGCAAACTTCACAAGCTGTCTACCGCAACCTGAGTGCCTTACTTGATGGCAATCAAACTTTAAGGGATTTGGCGGTTAAATTGAAACAAAATCTGTTGCCCCTGACCCAATCCCTCATGCCCCATATCCAAAAAGGGTTGATAGTACTAGAAGAGGTTAAAGACTTCCCTAGCTATTCCATTAAGCCAGCGACGGCAAGTAACTTTGTTTTCGCACCCACCGCGACCCCCGTAAGCCCAGTTCAACCTCAATCGGCAGCAGCAGCGATCGCCTATATCGATGACAGCCGTCTCGATAGTCAGGCGATGGGTCACATTCTCACTCAGGCTGGTTATCGATTCATCAACATTCAAGACCCAGTAAAAGCACTGCCAGTCTTGCTGGAGCATAAACCAAACCTGATCTTCTTGGATTTGGTCATGCCGATCGCCAACGGCTATGAAATCTGTGCCCAAATTCGCCGCATTTCAGCATTCAAAGACACACCTGTGATTATTCTCACCAGCAATGACGGGATTGTAGACCGAGTGCGGGCAAAGCTCGTTGGCTCCTCCGGCTTTTTAGCAAAGCCGATCAATTCGGAGAAGGTGCTGACAACTCTACAGAGGTATCTACCGACTTCAACAAATGCTCAATTCCCAAGGTAGAACACGATTTAAGCCTAGGCTTCAACCGTCGCACCTTTTGAAGCCACAAGTCATGAATTTGAAATTTGGATTACCGAAATCTTATGACTACAGTCCTTTTGGTTGAAGATAGCCTCACAGAAACCGAGGTATTAACTCGTTATCTCAAGCAGGCAGGTCTAAGGGTGGTCAGCGTCACTAGTGGTGAGGAGGCTCACATCAAACTCCAGGGTTCTAAACCGGATTTAGTGATTCTTGATGTAATTTTACCAGGGCAAAGCGGGTTTGAACTTTGCCGCCAGCTCAAGAGCGATGCTAGTACGAAAGGAATCCCAATCGTCATTTGCTCAACTAAGGGTACTGATGCAGACAAACTTTGGGGTTCAATGCTGGGAGCTGATGCCTACCTACCCAAACCAGTAAACCAACAACAACTGATTCAAACAATCCAGCAATTGACTTCCGTTTATTAAAAAAGGAATTTATGCTGACTCCGCTCGACGTACTAACAGCGAACAGTTTTGACCTACTGACATTAGAAGACCCACTCCTCCCAGAAACCGGAGAGCGGTTGCTCCGCTTTCCCCTTGGTCAAGAGGACAGTGTGCTGCTACCACTCGCGCAGATTGCGGAAATTTTCAGGGTAAATGTGGAGGAGATTCTGCCAGTCCCTGAAATGCCCAGTTGCGTTTTGGGAATTTTTAATTGGCGGGGAGAAATGCTTTGGCTCGTGGACTTAGACCATCTTCTAGGTTATCTGCCCCTATCTTTGATGGCGGCAACCCCTATGGCAATCGTAGTTCAATCCAATAGCCAGTCTTTGGGTCTAGTAGTGTCCCAAGTCAATGATATCGAGTTACACGACTTGCAAAAACTTACAAATGCGGCAATCGGCTTGTTTCCTCCCAAACTCCTGCCTTTTGTCCT
Source organism: Candidatus Sericytochromatia bacterium (assembly GCA_036703885.1). Classification (GTDB taxonomy): domain Bacteria; phylum Cyanobacteriota; class Cyanobacteriia; order Cyanobacteriales; family Coleofasciculaceae; genus CADCTM01. The sequence continues at coordinate 2,909 of DATNQT010000386.1, read as the reverse complement.
GGGTGCTCTTCCTGAAGGTAGCGGGACTGTCTTGAATGTTACTGCTATTACTCAGTGTCCCCTATGGCAGACCCACCGGGGAGAAATCTCTTGAAGTCATCTACTAAGACCAAGTTCCTTGAACGCAGGGAGTAGGGAAAAACCCTGAGTCGAGAAGTTTGAGGTTAATAACACCTGAATTGATGCATGGAGAGTCCCCTACCCTTCTCCATGACCAACCTTAGTCAACAAATCTAGTTAATAACTAATAGTGATATGACGCCAGAGAATTTAGCACCAGCGATGCCGAAACTTGAGCCATCCGAGCCAAGACTCGACTCATCAAACACTCAAAACAAAGGTAATGAGGTTGTTAACGGATTGAATGGCAATTTTGAGCCACACCAAGCTCTGGCATTAATTAATGCCATAAAAGCCGACCTCAAACAGGCGGGACTTGCCAAACCTGAAACTCAGGAGAAAGTTCTTCAGTTGGAGAAGTGGGCGCAAGGTTTGCCAAGCGGGATTAATGCTGACAAATCAGCGATCGCAACTGAAGAACACCGCAAACGCGAACGGCAGTGGTTATTAACTCTTGCCAGTCAAATGCGCTCTGCGAAGAATCTTGACATCTTATTTGAAACGACATTAACTGAGGTGCGTCAGCATTTACAAGTAGACCGAGCATTGATCTACCAGTTCCAGACTGAGAACCAAGGCGTGGTGCTGGCTGAGTCGATGGTGGCTGGCTATACACCCAGTTTAGGAGAGTCCCTCAGTGCGATCGCCTTTGGTGTGCCCGAACGATTAGACTACCAGCAACAGCAAGTTGTAGTCCTCGACCGAAACTTCCTAAAGCCTCTGAGTCCCTACCAACTCCAACTGCTGCAAAAGTTCCAGGTCAAAGGCAGTTTGACGTTGCCGATTTTCTTAGAAGGACAAGTGTGGGGCTTGATCAGCCTAATGCAATGCTCTGCTTCTAGACCATGGCGGGAAACCGAAATAAGTTTGCTCCACCAGATTGTCACCGAACTGACTCTCGCTCTACAGTCAGTGGAATTTTCTGACCAAATGCAAAAACAGGCGGGACTTGCCAAAGTCATCACCAAAGCGATCGACAAAATCCGCCAGTCCTCAGATCTAGATACGCTCTTCAAAGCAACAGCAAGAGAAGTCCGACAGCTTCTCAGTGCTGACCGAGTGGGAGTGTTTCGCTTTTACCCCAACTCCGGCTTTGATGATGGGGAATTTGTATCGGAAGATGTGAACTCAGGCTACAGTTCCGCTGTGGCTGCCAAGGTTCATGACCACTGCTTTGGTCAACAGTATGCCGCTCATTACGCTCAAGGAAGAATTCAGGCGGTTGCTGATATCTACGATGCTCAGTTGAGCGATTGCCATATCGAGATTCTCGCTCAGTTTCAAGTTCGAGCTAACTTGATTGTGCCTCTGTTGATCGGCAATGAACTGTGGGGCTTGTTGTGCATTCATCAATGCAGTAGCCCACGCCAGTGGCAGAAGGATGAGATTGACTTTGCCAAGCAGATTGCCGCTCAGTTTAGCTTGGCACTAAAGCAAGCAGAGTACCTGCAGCAGTTGCAAGAGCAATCCACCCAAATGGCAAAAACCGCTGAACAGGAGCGAGCGGTAGCCAAAGTGATTGACAAGGTTCGCCACAGTTCAGATATTGACACCATTTTCAAGACCACGACACAAGAAGTCCGCAAGCTCCTGGGTGTGGAGCGCTTGACCATCTACAAATTCCGTCCGGACTATTTCGGTGACTTCCTAGTGGAGTCAGAGTCTGGGGATTGGCCTAAATTAGTGGGCAGTGCTTGGGAAGACCCCTATTTGAACGAACACCAAGGCGGTCGATTCCGCAACAACGAATCTCTAGTGGTGGATGATGTCTACAATGGCGGCTTAACCGACTGCCATGTTGAAGCCTTAGAGTACTTTGGGGTCAAATCCTGCCTGGTGGTTGCCATCTTCCAAGGACAGAAGCTATGGGGGTTGCTCTCAGCCTTTCAACATAGTGGACCACGCCACTGGGAAGAGGGTGAACTCAAGAGCCTAAGGCAAATTGCCAGCCAACTGGGGGTGGCTCTCCAGCAGGCAGAGTACTTGGAACAAGTTCAAACCCAAGCCGAGCAAGTTGCCAAGACCGCAGAACGAGAGCGAACCGTCGTCAAAGTGATTGACAAGATTCGCAAGAGCTTGGACATCAACACGATTTTCAAAACGGTAACTCAAGAAGTTCGAGAATTGCTGCAAGCCGAGCGCGTTGGAGTCTATCGCTTTGAGCCGGATTGGAGCGGTGAGTTTGTTGCCGAGTCAGTGGGGAGTCGGTGGACTGCTTTGATGCAGGAACAAATTGACAACCCACTCCTGCGAGAAAATATCAGCGACTGTAGTGCAAAAATTCTTGGCGGTGGCAAAGCCAGAGTTGCAGACACTTATTTGCAACAAACTCAGGGCGGAATGTATGCCAAGGGAGCAAACTTCCGAGTTGTCGATGATATTTATCAGGCAGGCTTTTCACCTTGTTACATCGACATTCTGGAGCAATATCAGGCGAGAGCCTACATAATTGTTCCGATTGTCCAAGGAGAAAGGCTCTGGGGACTACTAGCGGCTTATCAAAACTCTAGTCCTCGTGCTTGGGAAGACGGCGAAGTCAAGGTGATGACTCAAATTGGCACTCAACTAGGGGTGGCTCTCCAACAAGCCGAGTACCAAGAGCAGCTACGGCAGCAATCCGCTCAACTCGCCAAAGTAGCTGAGTGGGAGCGAGCGGTAACTCGTCTAGTATCCCGCGTCAGCGACAAGATGCGCCAGACGATCGATATTGAGGCGATTTTCAAGACAACGATGCAAGAAGTCCGGAAACTACTAGGTGTAGAGCGAGTGGCTGTTTGCAAGTTCCGCTC
>DATNQT010000385.1:0-5892 GCA_036703885.1 Candidatus Sericytochromatia bacterium | reverse complement strand
TTTGCTGGAAACCTGCGATCGTCAGGAATTGAGGAAGATTTGTTAGGCGCGGCCAGTGGCGTGTAATCAGCACCCCACTAGCTACGACTTCCCCAACCGTTGGCTTAGAACGCTTGGAGCTAAATAATTATGTCTGAAAACTCAGGAGATAATTGCGACCGATCGCAAAACTTCACGGCATCCTCAGCCCGAGATTGTCGGTATGTTGATGTGCTCAAATCACGAGCGCAAGAACTTGGGCTTGATTGTGATTGTGTTGGTGACAAGCGGAAACGACAGACGTGGGAAAGTTTGCTAGAGAGTCACAGAGAGGCAAAACCAGCTAAACCACAATTCGTTGCAAAACCTAATCAACCTTAAGTTAACCAACAGAATTCAGAGGGCAAGTCAAATGTTAAATATTGCAAGCGAAGTTTTTTGTGTTGAAAAAGTAACGCTAGAGAATATCGATTTGTTACCAGAAGATAAGAAACCCACAGTTTATTTTGTAATGTCAACGCAAGGAGGACATAAAAATATTATCTATATAGGATTTACTCATTTCTTAAGGCAAAAATGGATGACTCATCACCGAAAAATAGAATTTGAATTTCTGAATAGAATAGGATATCAAATTAATATTTTCGGCATTGTATTACCAGAAACAACAAATCATGTAGAAGGGCAAGCAGTTCAGGCTTTATATCGAAGGATTTTGGAACCAAAGCTCAACAAAGACCGAAATAGTTTTGTGGTGATTCAAGCAGAACAAATAAAAAAACAAATTGAAATTTTGGAGGAAAATGGATGCGAACACTACAAAGAAGCAATTAAAAGCTCACGACAGGATAAATATGAAGAATTGAAAAAACAAATTGAAGTATGGGAGCAAAGTGGAGATGACAAATCTACAATAATCGACAAAATATGGATTGCTTGCCAACCACTTTCATAAACGGCTAAGCACTGCGTACTCACAGAAGAAAGCGATCGCTAAACGTGGACCGGGGGGACAGCTAAGCGTGGCCCGCCCCCCGGCCACGACACTCGGAGTTTAAGGGCGCCGCAGGCAAAGGGGCTGACCAACCGGGTTGAGTGATACCCGGTAAAACAAAGTAAAAAATAAATAAATAGGAAGGATAGAAAAGCAAGCAGTGACTAAAGTACAGGCATTATTGAAGATGTAACACTTTGAGATGTTGAGAATGAAGAAAACTAAACAAAAAGGCAAAGATGGACGGGGAGGAGCAAGACCAGGAGCTGGGGGAGGAGCTCGCTGGAAACATGGGCGAACGAAGCTGGTACGACTGCCTGTGGCACTACTGGATGAAATCATGGAAGTAGCGCGGTACATGGACGAGAACGAAGGAAGATTACCTTCGTCGGCTCCCCCGGTAATTACTTCGGGACATCCTGCGGAGAGTTTGTCAGGGGAAGAACTCAAAAAGCTTTTGGCAAAAAGTAAAGACCCAGAAGCTGGCAAAAAAAACAATCGCAGGCGACGAGGAAGTGCGGGTCAGCGATGAAACCTTCGCAGGCTTTTGAAATTTTTTGTTGTTCCCCCATTTACAGCCAGCGGAGGGGGGAGGCTCAGTCAAGGGGGGAAAGAGAAATTCGTGACGAGCTTGGTTCTCAGCCGAGCTAGGGGTCTAGAGGAGGAAGCAAAAAAGCTCAGAATCGTCTGAGAGCCTAGCGAGTAGAATTTCGCGAACCCTTGACTGAGTACCCCGGAGCGGGAAACTGGAGAGGGGGAACATTAAAAAAGCACTCACCCACCATCTCAGTCAGCGTTCAATTAGAGGCACTTAGCGCGTCGATTAAGGTGCCTTCATAGTCTTTAAGCAGTCTCACATCATAAATGCAAGTCAGCCCGTTTTAAGGCACAAATTTCAATAGCTAAGGAAGCGACCTGAGTTTACTTAGAACTTTCTCATTTAACAAAGCTTCTTGAGAATAGTTAAAAGCAGTGATTTTGCATTTTCCCTTCATTTAGTGAACCTAAATAAATCTAAAATTAAGTTCATAAACCACGCAAAGAAAAAACCACTGTTGCAACCAGTGGCTTTGCATTCACCCACCCTTTCGGGTGGACAGATTCTTAAAATAAGATGGTACATCAAATTGCTGAAAAACTGACTGTTATTGATATCCAAGACTCTTCTGCCAAAAAATACAGCGTCTTTGAAGAATGGGTACAAGGTTCAGAAGTTTCCGAAGATGCCAGCAAGCTCAACTATAGTAGTAATCCCAAGCAAGAGTTTTACGTTCAAATCAACGATGCCGTTTCAGATCAAATTATAAAACATGGTCTGAGCAAAGTTGAATCAAAACTTTTCTTCTACTTCCTCAGACTTGACCGTTTTGGGGACAGACCCGTAAAAGTCAAAGTTGCTGAGATTTTACTCGCCACTGGAGTAGGTAAAAGTGTTTACCACACCGCCATCGCTAAATTTGAAAGGATGGGCTGGTTTGGCTTCAAACACTCAGACGTTGAAATTAGCAATTTTTGTACGCCCACGAAAAAGTCCGGAAAATCGGAGTCTCAGTCCGGAAAATCGGAGTCTCAGTCCGGAAAATCGGAGTCTCAGTCCGGAAAATCGGAGTCTCAAAAGCTGAAAGCTTTACCAGCAAAGGCTTCCAAAACGTCTCAGACTCTTCAAACTTACTCAAACTTATTAAACGCACTCTCAGAAGACCAGAGAGAGAGTTTTAAAAAGTTTTGTTTGAAGAAAATCCAAGAATGTTCGTTCAAGATAGGTAGCAAAGAAGCTTGGCTTAACAAGCATGGGGCTGAGTATTTGGAAGAATTCAAAGAGACATACTCCTACGCCTTGGCTAATCCAGAGGTAATTCCTCCTAAAGCCGTCCCCTTTGATATTCCAGACATTCCTTACTTAAAGCGAATCTACAAAGATGGTTGGAAGGATGCCGCTATTCACTTTGGACTAATTGACCCGAATTCTCCGGAAGAGGAAATTCAGGATGAATCAGAGCCAGTGGCATCCTCGGAAGTGACGCCGAGGCCAATTGCCGATAATGACAATCCACAAGAACCAACCCCCCCAACACCCGCGATCGGCTCAAACCACGAGCAGTTTGCCGAGGGCGACAGAGTAGTTGTCGTTGAAGTTGGCAACACCCATCACGGAAAAACAGGTAAAATCATCGCTGCCCGTTTTGGCTCCAAAGACGACAAGTACATAATCGCACTGGACAGGAAATCGCATTCTAGCCGAGAACTTACTATTAAGATTCCGAAGGGGTGCAACCTCACTTATCTGACGAAGCTGTAGCAGTTGGGGGGATTAGGTCTTTATAAAACCACTTTGAGATACCTGAGCTTATTCTGCAACCCCGCCGTAAGAGTTTCAAGCTCTAGGCTGGGAAATACCCCTATGCCCGCCTAACCCCACGCCTTTTGGGACTTGTAACGGAATGTAACGTTTATCTCTGGTCCTGCGATTTAGGAAGTAACCTAAATCGCAGGACTCTGCCTGGTTTGGAAAAAGATATTAGCAGGCCAGGCTTCGATCCAATTGATGATCGCAAACATTCCAGGCTCTGGCTTAGGAGAGGGCAATTTGTTGTGCAGAGTTGGGGTTGTTTACCTATACCCCTGCTCTCTATAATTGACTACCTATCCCTCTTCTGTCACTCTCCGAAAACAAAAATCAATGTTTAAAACTCTTACTGAGATGGGGTTTGTAGCTTTATTTTCTATTATGATAAACATACTCGTTGCTTTTTGTGAAACTCTTTCCCTGCAAGGATTTTAGATTATCATCTAGGAAGAGTGACAGAAGAGGGCTATAGTAAAACCATTTGATTTGTAAACAATCGATTCAATGATCACAAACGTTTCAGGTGGTTCTACATTCATGACTCAAATAGACTTGCTATATAAGGGTTTGAGCTAGATATGTTACCAGGTGTGTTACTGAGGTTGGCGTTTCAAGTCAGAGATTGGGCTACTTTCCTTTGCAAAACAACTGTGGGATCATACTACCCAACCAATAAAGAAAAAACTCTCATGACTAAGAAAAATCTGATGGTCCCAGCGAAGGATTCCGTAAACCGTCTCACTATAGAACCCATTTGGGATCTCTGAGGAGAAGGTAAGATCAAGAATAAATGCCGTACTCCAGCAGCTTAACCGACGAAGAGTGGAAACTCATCGAACCCTTACTGACCCAGAAGAAGCAAACAAAACTACCGCGTTGGACAAAGCGAATATCCAAACTTCAAAGTAAAAACAAAGACTTGGGTTGAGTTGTTTACGGCCTAATGGCGACCAGTTACTTCTGTAAGAAGACAAAAAATAGTAATTAGATTACGGAGATTCTAAATAACCCATGCAAATAGATCAGGTCATTGAAACGTATAATGATGGAGCCGCAAATTACGATGTAATTATGCAACGCTACTGGCATATAGAGCGTGAACCTTTCATCAATTCTTTAAACCTAAATTCCGGGCAGACTGTACTGGATGCAGCAGTGGGGACGGGGCTGAATCTTCCAGCATATCCTCCCTACGTGCATGTGACTGGAGTTGACCTTTCTGAGGGTATGTTGGATGAGGCGCGTAAAAAATATGTATCTGCTAATGTCACCCTAAAAGTGGCAGATTTGCAAAATCTTGATTTTCCAGATAATAGCTTTGATGCAGCAGCATCAGGATTTACCCTTTCTGTGGTTGACGATCCCGTTCGTGCCCTTCAAGAAATTTTGCGGGTGACTAAGCAGAACACACTCATTGCTATTCTCGATTATTGTACATCCCGAAACCCAGAAGTTAAAAAATGGCAAGAATTAATTGAAGATGCAGCATTAAACCTAGGCTTTCCAACGGGAAAAATTAAGTGGAATGCACTGATGGATTATGACGAATTAATTTATGGCAGTAATCTTCCCATTGAGGTGCTTCAAGATAACCGGATAGAAAGCTCAAACCCTTTTTGTTGTAGTTGCCAACTGCTTATAAGAAACTTGAAAAATTAGCAGTCACAGCATTGAGTTGTTCAAAAAATATGGAAAAAAGCTATTCTCTATTACTAATGAACAACTTAATGCAGCAAAAGAACTTTATTCAACCATAAATGATAATACTTGCGTTCGTTTTGCGAGGATTATGTCATAAGCTGCTACGCAGCTAATTGGCATAAAATGCCAATCAGATAAATCTGAGCATCTACTACCATGCCAGCGTCAAATTATCTAAGCCCAACTCAAAAAGAAAATTTACAAAAAGCCTTGTGCGAGAGTGATTGTTCTCACTTACGAGAGGGCATACTAATACTACTGCCGAGACTCTCAAGTTTACTTAGCTTCCTTAGAAACCCAGCTTCTCCAGTTAACTTTGCCGCTCTAGTTTTTTTGTGCTTACCTTTCTTAAACTTTGTTGACTAAGGCGTTGTTCGGGGTCTGCTAGAATTTGCCAGATTACGGGATGAAAAGCTAACTGAAAGTCATATAAAGAGAGCAATAGTTTTGGCATATACTGGTTCGGAAAAATTTGTGGATTAATGCATTTAAAAGTATAGATCTATATTTTTAGGAGAAGCCCTTGGGTGTTCATGTTTCCAGTAAGCTATATTTAGCGTACCAAATCGTTCGCTTGTTACTCGATCCCCTTGTTCAATAAAACTAAAAGAAGGTATCAAATGAGTTGGGTTTATCTGTTTTTAGCAATAATTTCAGAAGTAACAGGAACCACTTGCATGAAATTGTCAGTAGGCTTTACTAAAGTTTGGCCTTCCATAGCGATATTTATTTTTTATGGAATTAGTCTTACTTCATTCACAATTGCCATTAAAAAGATTGACATAAGCGTTGCTTATGCCGTTTGGTCTGGTTTGGGAATAAGCCTGATATCAACCATAGGTATTTTATGGTTTGAAGAGCCAGTAAATTT
>DATNQT010000384.1:0-1875 GCA_036703885.1 Candidatus Sericytochromatia bacterium | reverse complement strand
CACCGATCATGCTCCTCACACCTTGGAAGAAAAAGCGCAAGGCTACCCTAATACCCCTTCCGGAATGCCGGGAGTAGAAACCTCTCTACCGCTGATGCTGACTCAGGCAATGCAAGGGCGTTGTAGTATTGCTCAAGTCTCTAACTGGATGTCTACGGCTGTGGCTAAGGCGTATGGTATTCCTAAAAAAGGAGCGATCGCTCCCGGATACGATGCCGATTTAGTACTTGTAGATTTAGATAATTACCGCCCCGTTTTGCGAGAAGAAGTTTTAAGCAAATGCGGTTGGAGTCCTTTTGAGGGCTGGAATTTGACGGGATGGCCTGTAATGACGATTGTCGGTGGGCAGATTGTTTATGAAAAAGGGCAGTTGAATACCCAAGTACGGGGCAAAGCGTTGACTTTTGGCGGTTAGCCTTGTTTAAAGTTCTACGTTATTCAGAGGAAAGTTAGGAATGCAGCGAGTCACCGAACCCGAAGTCATGGATAGTACTCAAGAGGCAGTTGAGTATGATGCGATGGACTTTTTGGAAGTCAATACCGCTTTTGCCGAACGTGCGATCGCTCTTAGCCCGCAATCCGGTCTAATTCTCGATGCTGGTACTGGTACTGCTCGTATTCCTATTCTCCTATGCCAGCGTCGTCCTCAGTGGCAGGTAATTGGCATCGACCTCGCCCAATCGATGCTAGAGGTTGGACGCCAGAATGTTGAACAAGCAGGCTTGCAGCAACAGATCAAGCTGGAATTGGTGGACGCCAAGCAAATGCCTTATCCAGATGCACACTTTGATATGGTCGTCTCGAATAGTATTATTCATCATCTACCCGACCCACTACCCTTCTTACAAGAACTCAAGCGAGTCCTTAAACCTAACGGTGCTATTCTCTTGCGGGACTTAATTCGACCTGCTTCTGAAGAAATCTTGGAGGAGATAGTTGAAAAGTATGCCGGGGATTGCAACGAACATCAAAAGATGTTGTTCAGCGACTCTCTGTATGCCGCCTTTACTCTAGATGAGGTCAATGAACTAATACAAAAGGTGTCGCTGGCAGGTGTCCGAGTTTATCAGTCTTCTGACCGACATTGGACAGCCGAACGAGCGAGTTAGAGTTGTGAGAGTGAGAACTAACGATTTCTGAAATGGCAAGAGCGGATTTTCGCTTTCATGCAGAACTCAATCACTTTTTGCCAGCTAGCAAAAGGGAGATAAGCTTTAGCCATTATTTTGAGGAACGGGCTTCAATTAAAGACATGATTGAAGCGTTAGGTATCCCTCATCCAGAAGTTGATGCGATCGCAGTTAATGGAAAAGCGGTGGATTTTTCCTATATTGTTCAAGATGGCGATCGCATCGAAGTCTATCCAGTTTCGGTTTCAAGTGAGGTTTCAGAACAAGCCTCTGTCCGACCTCAGCTGCTGAGTATCCTACGTTTTGTGCTGGATGTCCATTTGGGCAAGTTAGCCGCCTCCCTGCGGATGTTAGGCTTCGATACGTTGTACCGCAACGACTACGACGATGAGGAATTAGCCCAGATTTCTGCTTCAGAACAACGGATTTTGTTGACTCGTGACAAAGGGTTGTTAATGCGTAGTTTGGTCACCTATGGATATTACGTCAGAGCAACTAACCCAGAGCAACAAGTAGTAGAGGTACTGCAACGCTTCGACTTGTTCGGTAAAGTTTTACCCTTTCAAAGGTGTATACGGTGCAATGGCTTATTAGAACCCGTAGCTAAGGAAGCGATTGTTGATCAACTGCCGCAAAAGACACGACTTTCAATTGATGAATTTCATCGCTGTCGTGAATGCCATCAGATTTATTGGCGCGGCTCTCACTACGAACGGATGCAACAATTTATTGAAGGAGTGCTGTC
>DATNQT010000383.1:0-22298 GCA_036703885.1 Candidatus Sericytochromatia bacterium | reverse complement strand
TTTGACGAAATGAGCATAGAGCATGGTGTTGGACACGTTGGAGAATGCCCTAAGCAATAGCCTGTGATAGAAAACACAAGGCAATCGTGAGCCTCAAGAAACCCAAGGACATGATTGTACAGCATTCTAGAAGGTGTAGAGACTTGTCACTGTTAAGAAGCGATCGGTCACCGATACGAACGAGTACCAAGGATGTTTAACACAACTGAGATTCTGATCAATTCGTTTGTTAAAAAACTTCGGGAAGGCTACCACCGAACTTACGGAGGGCTGAAGACCGACCATGAAGACATCATTGCCTGGGCGGGAAGTATGGCAATGGAAAATATTGCAAACAGCGACGCCCTCTATCATAATGTCGAACACTCAATCCTGGTGACCTTGGTAGGGCAGGAGATTTTGCGAGGCAAACATATTCGTGAGGGTGGCGTCACTCCTGACGATTGGTTGCACTTTATCATTTCTCTGGTGTGCCATGACATCGGCTATGTCAAGGGAGTCTGCCGCAGCGATCGCGAAACCGAAAGATTGTACGCGACGGGTCAAAATGAAGAAATGGTTCATTTGCCGCCAGGAGCTTCCGATGCTTCCCTGACTCCTTATCATGTAGACCGGGCAAAATTATTCATTAATGAGCGGTTTGGCGGTCATAAGCTGATTGACGCTGAGCTCATTAAGCACAATATTGAACTCACTCGTTTCCCCGTACCGAAAGAAGGCGATCGTCGAGATACAGTCGGTTTCCCCGGCTTGATTCGTGCCTCTGACTTGATCGGTCAACTCAGCGATCCGCGCTATCTCAGAAAAATTAGTGCCCTGTACTACGAATTTGAAGAAACTGGTGTCAATAAAGCGTTAGGATATCGGCATCCTGGAGATTTGCGACGGAACTATTCTAAGTTCTACTGGAATGGTGTCTTTCCTTACATCCAAAGTGCTCTGCGTTATCTGGAGTTAACGCAGCAGGGTAAACAAATCATTGCCAACCTCTACTCAAACGTGTTTGTTATTGAACATGAAGAAAAGGAAGAGGAACATAAGCAATTAGCACAACAGTTTCACTCATAACTTTCTAACAGCATGAACTGGTGGCAGAAATTAAAAAAGAACCCGCTTGCCCGTTTTGGGGCAATACTGCTATTGATTTTTTATGTAACTGTTTTTGCAGCTGATTTTGTTGCCCCCTATGACCCTTATGCTTCCCAGCCCGACGGTTCGCTGTTGCCGCCGAGCCAAATTTACTGGCATAACCAAGCCGGACAGTTCATCGGGCCTCATGTCTATCCCACAACCCAAGGCCCAACGGATTTACAGACAGGCAAGCGGGAACTGGTTGTGAACCGTGCTGCCCCTTCCCCACTGCGCTTATTTGTTAAGGGTGCGCCATACAATCTTTTTCAAATTCGTCTACCAATCGGACCTAAATTTCAAGAGGTCGAGATATTTAAGGGAATTCCCTTAGACCTCCACTTGTTTGGTGCGAACGGTCCAGGCAAAATCAATTTATTAGGCACAGATGAGCAGGCTCGTGACCAGTTTACTCGCCTTCTACATGGAGGTCGAATTAGCCTGAGCATTGGTCTTGTCGGAATTGCAATTTCCTTCCCACTGGGTCTGCTAATCGGCGGAATCTCTGGCTATTTCGGAGGCTGGATAGATGCCGTCTTGATGCGCTTAGTAGAAGTATTAATGACGATTCCAGGTCTTTACCTGCTGGTGGCGCTTGCCGCTGTGCTGCCACCAGGGTTGACCAGTGCCCAGCGCTTTACATTAATTGTCTTAATTACCTCATTTATTGGCTGGTCTGGATTGGCGCGAGTAATTCGAGGACAAGTGTTATCGATTAAACAGCGGGAGTTCGTTCAAGCGTCGCGGGCAATGGGAGCTAATCCCTTCTACATCATTATTCGTCACGTTTTGCCTCAGACAGCCACTTATGTGATTATTTCGGCAACGCTGGCGGTTCCTGGATTTATAGTGGCAGAGTCGGTGTTAAGCTTGATCGGTCTTGGCATTCAGCAACCTGACCCCTCTTGGGGCAATCTACTATCACTAGCAACGAATGCTTCAATTTTGGTATTGCAGCCCTGGTTGATTTGGCCACCAGCGCTACTGATTGTTCTAACGGTGTTGGCATTTAACTTGCTGGGAGATGGTTTGCGTGATGCGCTCGATCCGCGAAGCTTGGAACGTTAGGTGTTTGTACTTGAACCGAAATGGACTAAGTCAGAGATCTTTTTAGCTGCCGTTTGTTCGGTAACCTGCTTTCCTTCCGTTAAAAGATATTCAAGAAAAGCACGAGCAACAATGGACAATTGTTTGCCACTGGGGTAGACGGCATACCAATGACGCTCAATGGGAAATTTCTCGACATCTAAAACGGTCAGATGACTGCTTGGATCTTCAAGTGCTAAGGTATGAGCTGATAAGACAGAGATTCCTAAACCACCTGCGATCGCTTGTTTAATCGCCTCATTACTTCCCAAATCCAGCCGTACTTTCAGTAAAATTTTTTGTTCATCGAACAGGCTTTGCACTGACTTGCGCGTTCCTGAACCCGGTTCCCGCATGATAAACGGTTCAGCCGCCAGACGTTCGAGGGAAATATTTTTTTCTTTTGCTAAGGGATGATCGGCTGGTGCCACAACAACCAACGGGTTTTCCAGAATTGGCTGACAGGTAATCTCGATATGTTCCGGAAGTTGACTCATCACATACAAATCGTCTAAATTCTCACTCAAGCGATTGATGATGTGTTCGTGGTTTGTGACTTGGAGAGATATATCAATTCCTGGATAACGCTGACAAAAGGGTCCCAATAAGCGCGGGATGAAATATTTTGCTGTTGTAATAACAGCGACGCGCAGCCGTCCCTGTTTTAAACCTTTTAGGTCAGCCACCGCCATCTCAAATTGGTCTAACCTTTCAAAGACTTCCCGGCACGTCTTCACAAGTTCCTCACCTGCCTGAGTCAGGTAAAGACGCTTGCCCACTTGGTCAAATAGTGGCATACCAACGGCTTTGGTGAGCTGCTTGACCTGCATTGAGACGGTAGGTTGGGTAAGAAATAGTTCCTCGGCTGCTCGTGTAAAACTATTGTGTCGAGCGACCGCTTCAAATACTTTTAGTTGGTGCAGCGTGGCTTGGTTCAACGCTACTTCTCCTTGAACTACTATAGATTTCATTCTATTGTAATCATCAATAAGCATGAAGATTTCTATAGAATATTCCGCGCTATGATTTCACTTAACTGGAACAAGTGACAGTCTTCCTTCCATGGAACGTTGCACAAGAGCCAAGTTCAATGTTTGGGATGTTATTAGTCTATTCCCATCCTGCAGTTTGCAGGCGACTCTATCTCCCTTCTGCTCTGGTCTTGTGCAACGCTTTCTTTCTTATTAAGACTTGAAAAGAATACAAAATTTGACTTCTGGTAGTAAGGTAAGTTACCAGAGTTTAAAGTCACAAGTATAGTACTCATTCTTCTTTTATCTGAAGGGGCAGCTTGGCTAAGTCGGGCAGCTTGGCTAACTCAGGCAGTTCTACCAGTTCTTTTTCGGTTTCCTTAACATCAACAGGTATGCGTAGGGGTTGAGGTTGCTCTTCAATCAGGCAACTTGCCGCAGGTAGAGTTCTCTCCAAGTCTTCTAGGGGTCGCGGAATTACAGTAACGGCGATTAATTCACCGCCCTTAATCCGTTGAACTTCTGCAATCCCGACTTGTAATGCCATGACAACCTCTGCCACAGCCCCCCGAATAATGGCAGTACACAACCCGTCTCCAATGGTTTCGTAAGCTGTTAACTGGACATCAGCGGCTTTGAGCATGGCATCAGCTGCCCCAACCATCGCGGGAAATCCCCTTGTTTCCAAAAGACCGATCGCTAAATTACTCATGCGAGTTTGGTCGCGCTCTTGAACCTCCTCAAATAGCCGATCGCCGATTGGGAAGATTGCTTCTAGGTTGAGAAAGGGTCGGGGGAGAACTACAGAGGAAAGAAGGCGACCTTCTTGTTTGGCGTGTTGAACCCCAGCTTCGACTGCGATCCGAACTTCCGCGATCGCACCGCGAACAATCGCCGTACAATGCCCACCACCAGTCTTTTCGTACCCGATCAGTGTGACTCCCGATGCTTTGAGCATCGCATCAGCGGTGCTGACGATGACGGGAAAACTGAGAGTAGAAACCAAGCCTAAAGCACTTTGGCTGACTCGCTTTCTTGATGAGCGATCGTCAGAAGCATCACGTCGGCTTAATGACTTTTGGGGAACGATACCACTTTTATAAGGCTCCATCGCTAGATTCTCCATTGGGTTGTCGGCTGTTAGTTGTTCGCTTTTCTCAAGTCTAAAAACTAACAACTAAAAACTAACAACTCTTCAATCTAACCGTCTTCAGGTGGAGGATTGAAAGATTGATTATTGTAAGGAAACAGGGTCTTTAGGAGCCGATTCAGGTTACCTTGTCCGTAAACAGATGGGCTTTCCTCTGGGGTCACTGCTTCCGCCGTTGACTCGCTAGGCGAGTCTTCGTCGGTCAGGTCGGGGGACACTATCGCTTTTGCAGATAGGACTTGCCCATTCAGAGACTCTTGACCCGTCGGGCTAGGATTCTCTGGGGTTACGTCTAGTACAGTAGCTTCGCGACTAGTGGAGGATGCCGAGGAAACCTCAGCAACTTGACGGCCGTTGTCTCCCACCAAAGAACTTGAGGCCACGACTTGCCACGGCTCAATGGAAGCGTTCCAAATCGTCGTAAGCGCACCGATACAGGCATTCGCCCCAATTTTGCCCTTGCCAACTACCAGAACACCGGCTCCCAGATTCGCACCTGCTTCTACTACTAGGATACCTTGGTTAGCATGAAGGATTGACCCTATGCCGATACAGGCACCAGCACCGATGATAATTTTGCTGTCGGTTGCCGCTCGCAAAATTACCCCCGAAGCGATCGCAGCACTAGGGTCAATGCTCACATCGCCTTCCACGTATACATGAGTGTTACTGCTCAATGGCAGCCTGAGCAAATGCATTCTTAATTGGAACAGAGCGTTTCGCGTCTGAGAATGTCTAAAAGTTGTTAGTTGTTTGTTGTTAGTTGTTTGTTGACGGCTGACTCTTGACTGGGATAGAACCTCTAGTCAACCGTCAACTCCAAGGCTAGACGGATAGACCCCGTCAAATGTGCTTGGTAGCTTAGAAGGAAACTTGTCTAAAAACTAACAACAGAGTAACTAAAAACTGTTTAGTTAGGCTGTTGAATAATCGTTTCCAAGACGCGCCGCTTTGCTTTCGGGTCAATGCCGATCAGCCGCACATACTCATTGCTATGTTCAGCCATGCAACCTTCTAAACCATTAATCACTTCCGACACATGAGACGATTCAATGGGGCTACAGGTTTGCCAGGAACCCGTGCGGAAGCGACGCTTGTCTGCGTGTTCCGTACCAATTTTGTAGCCTTGAGCTAACAGTTGACGCACTTGATCAACCGTATCCTTACTCAAGTTAGTCGAACTTGTTGCTGTTGAAGGTTTGGCGGCAGGGGTGTAGTTACTGCCACCATTCCCATTGGTTGCAGTAGGCTGGGGACTAGTTTGCAGCTTTTTGCCACCTGGTCTTTGAATAATTTCCTCAGTCACCCGGCGCTTGGCTTTGGGGTCAATGCCAATCAGTCGCACGTACTCGCCTTCGTGTTCTGCCAGGGTTGCTTCTAAGGCGCTAACAACTTCCGATGCCTTATCTGAGTGAATTGAGTTCCCACTCTTCCATGAACTGGTACGGAAGCGGCGCTCATCGGCATACTCTACACCAACTCGGTAACCTTGGGCTAACAGTTGACGCACCTGTTCTTTAAGGTCTGAACCTAATCCCGTACTTGGCTTATTTGCATAACCGTTACTGCTAGGCGCTGGAGCGCTGTAGTTAGTACGATGATCGGTAGGCGTGCTAGTAGGCTTAGAGCCTTTGTCACCCGGTCTTTGAATAATTTCCTCAGCGACACGGCGCTTGGCTTTGGGGTCGATGCCAATCAGTCGCACGTACTCCCCTGCGTGTTCGGCAAGGGTTGCTTCCAAAGCACTAACGACTTCTGATGGATTATCTGAGTGAATTGAGGTCGCGCTCTTCCAGGAACTGGTGCGGAAGCGGCGTTCATCGGCATACTCAGCACCAACTCGGTAGCCTTGGGCTAGTAATTGACGGACTTGGGTGCGCAGATCTGAATTTAATCCTGTACTCGAAGACATGGAACTATATGAATTATGAGAACTAGTGAGAGAGGGTGACTCAGAGCGATCGCTTGAAGAATCGCCATTAGAGTTAGACTTCTGGGTAAGCTCATTCCGGATAGGCGCGATACAGGCTTCATCCTCAACGCATTGATAACCTGCGGTCAACGCCTCGTTGGAAGTGACGACATGATTGGCAAACTGCCTATCTTCATCCTGGACATCTGGCAGTCGGTCAGCTTGCTGCTGGCTATTGATCACAGCGCCGGAAGGCACGTATTTTCCGGGAGGAATTTCCACATCCTGAACCAAAGCGTGCATCATTACGATACAGCCACTTCCGATCCGCGCATTAAATACCGTGGAGCGAAAGCCGATGAAGCAATCATCCCCGATATAAGCCGGACCGTGAATCAAACTCATGTGGGTAATGGATGTATTTTTCCCAATCCACACCGAGTAGTTCTGCTGGTCATCCCCGATTACCCGACCTTCTTCAAGGCCATGAATCACAACGCCATCTTGAATGTTGCTACCTGCACCAATGTAAAATGACCCCCCTTCATCGGCTCGAATTGAGGTTCCGGGGGCAACCATTACATTCGGACCGATCTGTACATCCCCAATAATGTTAGAAAAGGAATGTACATAGGCAGTTTCATGAATTCTTGGTTCCGCCAAACTTTTCGACCACGGGGTCGGGGGAGCCGCATAGCTGCGGACTGCCATAGATGTCTTCCTCCTATCTGAAATAGCGATACGCGAACGCAAGCGTTAAGCTCGAAGCGTCGCAGGCGGGAAAGGTTGATGGCTTACCGATTTAGACCACATATCCGGTCAAGCCACTGCCGTTAGATAAGTCTTAGCGTGCCTGAAGCCAGCTTCCAACTTTCCCACGTTACCACTCCCCCAACCTACTAACGATATTGATCTTTCTTGCTGTAGAGAACGTGATTGTCTACACTAACCGTGTCAATAATCCCAACTACCATAGCGTCAATGGGGCGACTCTGACTGTCTTCCACCTGACGCGCGGCACTGCCACGACTCACAAGAACCCACTCATCTATTCCTGCACCAACAGTATCTGCTGCCACTTCGTATTGAGGTAGTACCTGTCCCTCCTCATCTATGAATTGCAACAGGAGGAATTTTACGCCTCTAAGACTCGGTTCCTTGTGAGTACTAACAACCGTGCCACGAACTTTGGCAATTTGCATGGATTATCCTATGGACGGTTTAGGGGACGGATGGCATTGGTGCTTTCGCGGAACTGCTGGACATCTTCGGTGTACCGAATCGGCAGAACGTATTCCAAGTTCTCGTGGGGTCGAGCAATAATGTGGGTGGATAAGACCTGACCGCCATTGACTCGCTTCACGTTGTCAACTCCAGCTGCTACCGAGGCTTGTACCTCTGAGACATCTCCCCGGACAATGACTGTAACGCGACCGCTACCAATTTTCTCATAACCCACTAAGGTGACACGAGCAGCTTTAACCATTGCGTCTGCTGCTTCTACAACAGCGGGAAAGCCTAAAGTTTCTACCATTCCGACGGCGATTGACATGAGTTTTTCTCCAAGAGATTAAATTGATGAGATTTGATACTGAGGGGCGAGTAGGGTCAACCGTACTCAGTCGGTACTTTTCGCTAATTAATAAGTACGGAACTGTTCGACAGCTTCGCTGTAGCGAATCGGTAAAACATATTCTAAGTTCTCATGGGGACGCGCAATAATATGGGTTGATACAACCTCACCCCCATTCACTCGTTGGGCTGATTCTACGCCAGCTGCTATTGAGGCTTGCACCTCGGAGACATCCCCCCGGATAATAACCGTCACGCGAGCGCTACCAATTTTTTCATAACCCACAAGGGTGACACGAGCAGCTTTAACCATCGCATCTGCCGCTTCTACAACAGCTGGAAAGCCTTTAGTTTCTAACATTCCGACGGCAATTGACATTGCGCTTTTCTCCTGGTGGATTAGTCCAATACAAGTGTGCGAATCAGTTTTGAGGAAAAAATGGACGGAGCGACCATTTTTTTAGCTTGAGAAAGCTCTCTCATTAACAACTAAACCAAGCATAGAGAACCTTGGCATACTTAATCAATATAAATTATTATAATAATTCTCAATGAATGAGCTTAGAAAAACTTAACAATCGTCATCAACAGGGATAGGATTTAACGAAAATTCCCCGTTTTCGAGAATGGTTACTTTTTGTTTTATAATTTTTTTATTACTTTTCTATAAGCTAGACCCCTAGTACCCTAAATTCTTGACAACTGCTGGTCAGGAAAATACTCCTCCTATGACTGGGTAACCTAGACGGTACAAGTCAGAGAGGGAGAAATACTGACTTTCCATTTATAAGTTAGTTTTATGGCTCACATTAGGGTTACTTGTACAGGCAAACCTGCTAGTTTGTAACGGTCAAATCAGGAGTGCTTGAAATGGAATCCAACCGTTTTTCTTTTAAAAACCTTCGATAAGAGAGTTGATAAATTTCAATTAATTAACACACCTCTACTCAAGATTTATTAGCTAGATACGCACAGCAACTCTTTCAGATTTATTGGACTAAATTTAAGTAATTGGAGCAACGAGGTATGAAAGCGTGACTCAGGAGTTTCTCACTCAAACAAGTTGGTGGGTACCTTTCTACGGCTTAGTTGGTGCCATTTTAAGCCTACCTTGGGCAACAGGCGTAATCCGTCGTACCGGACCCCGACCAGCGGCTTACTTTAACCTATTAATGACGGTTTTGGCTTGCGTTCATGGCTGGTGCATCTTCTGGTTGGCATTGCATCAACCAGCCCACGAGATAGTTTATCACTGGCTCCATGTTGCCGATCTAGACTTATCGTTGGCAATCTCCATCTCACCGATTAGTTCTGGGGCAATGGAGGTCGTGACCAGTCTGAGTCTGTTGGCTCAACTCTATGCTCTAGGGTACATGGAGAAGGATTGGTCTTTAGCTCGCTTTTTTGCCTTAATGGGATTTTTTGAAGGAGCAATGAGCGGGATTGCCATAAGTGACTCCTTGTTCCTCAGCTATGCCCTGTTGGAAATGCTCACGTTGAGTACTTACCTAATTGTGGGCTTCTGGTACGCTCAACCCTTGGTAGTAACAGCCGCACGAGATGCCTTTTTAACCAAGCGGGTGGGAGACATTATTCTTTTAATGGGAGTCGTGGCACTGGCAACCCTAGCGGGAAGCTTAAACTTTCCTGATTTATATCAGTGGGCAGCTACAGCCGAGTTACCCCCTTTAACGGCAGAGTTGCTGGGGTTAGCATTGATTGCTGGTCCCCTTGGTAAATGTGCCCAATTCCCACTGCATTTGTGGCTCGATGAGGCGATGGAGGGACCCAACCCTGCCTCGTTGCTGCGAAATTCTTTGGTGGTGGGTTGCGGGGCTTACGTACTGATTCAACTGATGCCGATTTTAGCGCTGTCGCCCGTGACGCTATCAGTTCTAGTAGCAATTGGCACGGTGACGGCAATTGGGGCATCATTTGTAGCGATCGCCCAAATCGATATTAAGCGTGCGCTTTCCCATACCACCAGTGCTTACCTGGGTCTAGTATTTATTGCCATTGGCATACAACGCGCCGATGTTGCCGCCGGCTTGCTAGTTGCCCATGCGCTTGCCAAAGCCTTGTTGTTTATGAGCATTGGCTCAGTAATTCTCGTAACCAATAACCAAGACCTCACCGAAATGGGAGGGTTGTGGTCTAGAATGCCCGCTACGACCACCGCCTATGTGGTCGGTGCCACGGGTTTGGTCGGACTGCTACCTCTAGGAGGTTATGGGGCACTCAGTACAGGGATTAATGCCTTAGGAGCTGACCATCCCTGGTTAGTCGCAATTTTTCTAGTCGTCAACGGCATCACCGCTTTCGGTTTAACCCGTGTGTTTCGTCTGGTTTTCCTGGGGAATCCTCATGCAAAGACCCGTCGTGCACCAGAAGTAGACTGGCCAATGGCATTACCGATGGTGACGTTAACCGTGGTTACGCTGATGACACCTGTTTTGCTAGAGCAACTATCGCTGCTACCGCCCTCAAAGTACGAATATCTAGTCCAACCAGCCCAATTGCTATTACTAGGCTCTAGCGTAATTGGTTGTAGCTTAGGGGCAGTCATCTATCTGCCGAGAACTTGGTCGCGGTCTGTCCTGATTCCCTTGAAGTTTGTACAGGACTTATTGGCATATGACTTTTATGTCGATCGCCTTTACCGCCTCACCGTGGTTTCTACTGTTGACTCGTTCTCTAAAATCTCAGCATGGATTGACCGCTACATTGTTGATGGGTTAGTCAATTTAGTGGGTCTTGCCACCGTTTTTAGCGGTCAGAGTTTGAAATACAGTGCTTCGGGAAAGACACAGTTTTATGCACTAACTATCCTGCTAGGGGTCAGTATATTGGCACTGCTGATGACCTGGCCTTTGAATCAATGGACTTTGAGTCCCTGGTCTTTAGAGGGATGGACATCACTTACAGGTCAGTAGTCATTAGTTGTTTGTTGTTAGTTATTAGTGATTAGCAAACAACAAGCAACAAACAACAAATAACAAACGACAGAGGACAAATTATGCTGAGTGCCTTGATTTGGGTGCCAATAGTCAGTGCCGCGCTGATCGGGTTTTGGCCCGGAGCGATCGCATCCAAGAGTGCCCGTCGAGTGACATTGATTGTTGCGGGTGGAATCTTTGTTTTATCAGTTTTATTATTGTTGCAGTTTAACCCTAGTGAGGCAAACCAGCAGTTTCAGGAGAATCTGCGTTGGATCGATGCCTTGGGTTTGACCTATAGCTTGGGAGTGGATGGTCTATCGTTACCACTACTCGTTTTAAATAGTTTGCTGACAGGAATTGCTGTCTATAGCAGCGATGAAACTCTGGAACGACCCCGGTTTTATTACTCGTTGATTTTGTTGTTGAATGCTGGTGTTGCCGGGGCTTTCTTGGCACAAGATTTGCTGCTGTTTTTCCTGTTTTACGAACTGGAACTGATTCCGCTATATTTGCTGATTGCAATTTGGGGCGGGCAGCGGCGGGGCTATGCCGCAACCAAGTTTCTTCTCTATACGGCGGCTTCTGGAGCACTAATTCTGGCGGCGTTCTTGGGTGCGGTGTTTTTAAGTGGGTCGCCCAGCTTTGCTTACGCAGATACCGTTCAACTCGCGTCTTTACTACCAAAAACTCAACAGTTGCTGCTGCTTGGCGCGATTTTAGTTGGCTTTGGTATCAAGATTCCCTTAGTACCCTTTCATACCTGGTTACCCGATGCCCACGTTGAAGCATCAACACCCATTTCTATATTGTTAGCGGGTGTGTTGTTGAAATTGGGCACTTATGGTCTGTTGCGGTTCGGGTTGGGGTTGTTTCCTGACGCTTGGGCATCCTTAGCGCCTGGGTTGGCAATTTGGGCAGTAGTGAGCGTGCTGTATGGTGCCTTTAATGCGATCGCCCAACGCGATATGAAAAAAATGGTGGCTTATAGTTCAGTAGCTCATATGGGCTACATCCTCCTCGCTGCTGCCGCTGCTACACCCCTAGCGTTAGCTGGCTCCGTCCTCCAGATGGTGAGTCACGGTTTGATATCAGCACTACTGTTTTTGCTAGTGGGCATCGTTTATAAAAAGACAGGTTCGCGGGATTTGGATGTCCTCAATGGTCTATTGAACCCAGAACGGGGCTTGCCAGTGGTGGGAAGCCTGATGGTGGTAGGAGTAATGGCAAGTGCAGGAATTCCAGGGATGGTTGGGTTTATCTCCGAGTTTCTGGTATTCCGAGGCAGTTTTCCAGTGTTTCCAGTGCAAACGCTCCTGTGTATGGTCGGTACGGGGTTAACTGCTGTTTATCTATTAATTCTGCTCGATCGTGCTTTTTTTGGCCGTCTATCGGCACAAGTGCTCGATTTGCCGCAGGTATTGTGGAAGGAACGTTTGCCTGGGATGGTTTTAGCCATCTTGATTGTCATTTTGGGAATCCAGCCCGGTTGGCTGGTTGGGTTAAGCGAAACCACAACAGCAGCAATGGTTACGACAGAACCAACGCTTGCACTTGGGGCATCTAGCGAGGCAACTTTAGGCACAGGGAAGTAATGCACAGGTGCACTAGCTCTTAAATACCTGAAAATTGGCTTTCAAAGAACCTTGATAAAACTGTTTCCTCAAGAGAATTTAAATGGTAATTAGCAAGAAAAAGTTCCGTACTCATCCCTTAGAGGCATATATTGCAAGACTTGTGGCTGGTGGTGCTTTACTACCAGAAACACCGGATAACATTCTAGAGGTTGTGGGAATTTTAAAGAGCTACGGCATTGTTCTAGATGCTTACTCCCGCAATCTTAACTACATTGCAGAAAATCAATTTTTAGTGTTGTTGCCTTTTTTTAAATACTTTAATGGAGAGGTATCCCTAGGGAAGTTACTGCGTCACTGGTGGCACGATCGCATTAATTTTGAGTATGCCGAATACTGCATGAAAGCCATGTTTTGGCATGGTGGTGGGGGTTTAGATGCTTATTTGGATTCCCCAGAATTTAAAGAGCGATCGCAACAAGCAATTCAAGCCAGATTTAAGGGCAACCCTCCCATCCAGACGCTCAACTGGCTATTTCCTGACTTCTTGCCGGAACAAGTGCGCCAGCTTGCTTATTACAGTGGGCTAGGTCAATTCTGGCGAGTGATGAGCGATATGTTCCTCGATCTGGCAGAGCTTTATGAAAAGGGGAAAATTACATCGATTGCCGATGTGGTAGAACATATCCGAGCAGGTTTAGTCGCTGCTGCTAGCTTACCGATTACCTATAAGGCAAACATTCGGGGTAAGGCGTATGAAATCATCCCGAAGTCCGCTGGGTTGACGTTCTTGCCCGATACAGCCGTACCTTATGTCGAAGCTGTGTTTTTCCGGGGAACGCCTTTTCGGGGCACGGTTTCCTACAATGCTCAGGCGCATCAGATTTCCCCAGATCAGAGCCGATTTGCCTATGGAGCGTTATATGCTGACCCTCTACCCATTGGTGGTGCAGGGATTCCACCGACGTTGCTGATGCAGGATATGCGCCATTATCTCCCCGACTATCTGCGGGAACTCTATAAGCGATCGCGTCGAGGTGAAGATGACTTACGGGTGCAGATTTGTGTGAGTTTCCAAAAGTCGATGTTCTGTGTCACTACGGCGACGATTTTCGGATTAGCACCTTATCCCCTTGATACCACTGAGCCAGAGCAACAGGAGAAAAATCGAGTTTATCTGGAAGGCTGGATGGATCGGTTACTCACCTCACGATTAAAGGATGTGAATAGTTAGTGCTGAGTAATGAGAAACCTACATGACCTGTTGCTGGCTGTTGACGAAGTGATGAATGTACTCAGCCACTAAATCTGGTATAGCTTCAGGTAAGTCATTTCCCCCTTGGTCAATTATCCGTAGCTGGGCGCTTGGGGTTTTCTCAGCATAGGCTTGACTTTGAGCGATCGCCTCAGGAGTATCGTTTTTCCCTTGCACGATCAAGGTTGGCACTTTAAGCTCTGGGAGGCGTTCTTGCAATAATTCTGCCTGAATTTCTGAGCGTCGTCGTTGGAACAAGAGTTTGCAGGCTGTGGGTGAGGCATTGAGCTTTTGCCGTAGCCGCAACGCTTGTTCTATAGATTTGTGACGACCAAACACTCGCGCTAGAGGAAGGAGCGATCGCAATACAGCATAGGCTAATGGAGGACGGCCTACCAGCCACCGCGTCCACTGCCGACTTTCTGGGAATCCTTCTGCCCGAACCCCTTCGGGTGCTACTAGCACAAGACCGCGAACTTCATCCAAATATTGCAGGGCATAGCTAGCAGCAATCCAACCTCCAACCGAGTGACCGATCAAATATACCTCCGGTACGTGTAGCGCCTTCAGGTACTCGCCCAAGCATTCTACTTGTAATTGGATCGAGTAGTGAAGTTTGGGTCGCTCGGATTCACCAAAGCCCAATAGGTCGGGGGCAAAACAATGATAATCCTGACTTAAATGCTCAATAACCGATAGCCATTGACTGCCATCGCCCCAAGCACCATGTAGAAAAACGAGAATCGGTCCCTGACCGACTTCACGCCAAAAAACTTGCCCTAGTGGTAGTCTAATTCGAGAGTTGCGTAAAGGTAGATTCATCCCGATCACTGGGTCTTTTTTCAAAATCACACGCTCCAAGGCAAAACTTTCCTATAACTAAACGTGTTGTAGCGTAGTCTGTCCTGATCGCCATTGATATTCAAGCGAGAGTTGTCTTGCCACTAAAATAATCTTGCAACTGCTGCTCGTGATCGTGGCTAAGGTCTGCCATTGGGATAGTGGAACGCTCAAAGGCTTGAACCTCACTAATTTCTAACGTATCCTGTACTTGCATTGTTCCCTGGACATCGGCTTCTATAACGACACAAATCGAATGAACTCTGGGATCGCGATCGGGTGCTGAATAAATTCCCACTAAGCGACGTATCTCGCTCAACTCCAGTCCAGTTTCTTCAGCCAACTCCCGCTTCACTGTTGTTGCCAAATCTTGACCCCAGTTCACCATCCCTCCTGGTAATGCCCATTTACCATTGTCTCGACGCCGTACCAGGACAATTTGCCCATCCGGCAAAATCGGGATGATACTCGTACCAGTAACAGGATGGCGAAATATAATTCCCAACACCGTTTGTAAAAATTGCGATGTTCGACGCATTGATAAGAAGGCGACCTTTGCCTATGAAGGGGTTGTATCCGACTGTTATCATAGACGCTAAGGATGCAAATTCGGCAACCTTAGGAATTGAAAAAGTAGTTTAAATACCATTCAATTAACGAAAATCCAGTATTTTAGAGTTGGCTCGTACAGCCTCGACAGAGCCGACAATACCGAGCAACAAAGCTAGACTAAAAGCAGAGCATCTCCAACAGTACAGTCGTGGCGGATTTTAGCATCAGTTAGCTTTCGAGAAATCTGATGTTCTCCCTTAGCTGGTGTAACCCTGATAAGATAGACAAGCCACGCTGAATCTCTTGCGAGAGGTTGTGAGGTACATTTTTGTTATTGATGAGGTAAACATGGCAAAGCGCCGCAATCTAAAGAAAGAAAAGGCGCAACGGAACCAAGCGTACGCCCGTAAGTTTCGTAAACGCAAAAATACGGGTCGTTTCTCTAAAAATCGGCGGTATAACAGACCTCCGAGGGATGAGGGACAAGACGAAGAAGACACAGAGCGCGATCCAGAAGGTGGACGGGATATGCAAGCCTTCTAAGAGGTTTGAGAGGAATTTCCTCCTTATCGCCTAGCGTCCGCCTTAGGGTCACTTCCAAACGGCTCTAAGCTATTGCTCTTACAGCCAATCGAAGCGAAGCGTTCCTGTACAAAGGTAAATGAAGCTAGCTCCATCCCTGCAAAGGGTATGAGCAAAATCTAAGTTGGAACTAGCTCCCAGCTAGTTGAGCATCAACAGTCTATAAATGCTGTTGATGCTCAGTTTTTTTAGCTATACTGCACACACTCTTAATGAATTCCCTCCCTTTGCTAAGGGGAGGGTTGGGGATGGGTTCTTTGTATTTTTGCAAGAGGTTTAATAACAGGGGACTTGGGAAACCCCCAAACTGGTTTTTTCTCACAAACGACTAATCTTCGCTTAAGTCAGTGCCATTCCCCTTAACTTCAGGATTATCCGTTGATTACCGTACCACCATTGGGGTGCAAAATCTGACCAGCCATATACGAGGCATCGTTTGAGGCTAAGAACACATAACAGGATGCCACTTCTTCGGGTTGACCTGCTCGCTGCATGGGGACTTCCTTGCCGAATTTCTCAACTTTCTCTTCAGGGAAGGTGGAGGGAATCAACGGCGTCCAAATTGGACCAGGAGCTACGCCATTAACGCGAATTCCCTTTTCAACCAAACTCTTGGACAAAGAGCGGGTAAAGGCAACGATCGCTCCTTTAGTGGAGGAGTAATCCAGTAACTGTGGGTTACCTTGATAGGCTGTTACTGAGGTCGTGTTAATAATGGCACTTCCCTCTTTCAGGTACGGCAGCGCCGCCTTGGTTAGAAAAAACATCGAAAAGATGTTGGTGCGGAAGGTGCGCTCTAGCTGTTCGGCGCTGATGTCCTCAATACTCTGTTGGGGATGCTGTTCGGCAGCATTGTTGACCAGAATATCCAAATGCCCGAACTTATCGATCACCTGCTGTATGGCTTGTTTGCAGAAGGATTCATCACCAATATCACCAGCGATAGGTAGGCAGTCGCGTCCTAGTTCCTTAACCAGTTGTTGCGTCTTTTCGGCATCTTCATGTTCGTTTAAGTACATAACCGCTACATCAGCACCTTCTTTGGCAAAGGCGATCGCAACGGCACGACCTATACCACTATCACCACCCGTAATAATGGCGACTTTCCCTAAGAGTTTATCGCTACCCTTATGCGCCGAGTCGTCAAACTTAGGTTTTGGCGTCATTTCCTCTTCGCTACCAGGTCGTTGCTCCTGATGTTGTGGCGGTTGTAGCTGTTGCTCGCTTGGCATAACGTTCTTCTTCCTTTCTTCTTGTTAACTCAATAAAGAGCTTTAATATCCGAAAGGTTATCTACTCCCAGTCAATGCAGAATCGCTCTTTGGCTGGAGACTCGATCTCATTTGATTACTGCCGAGGAAATAGAATAATCGAGCAAGGCTCTCTCTTGCAGATGAGAGTAATAAAACCTATGGTTTTTCAGATGGCTATCTTGTCTTGGCTAAATCGCGATCACAGACAACTTCTCCAAAAAAATTATGTAACAGAGAACACAATTTGTTAAAGCGTGCCAGCCCTGGAGCCTTCCCTTGAACTCATGCCTCTCTCAATAGCTAGACGCGCATGGAGCGGTAGAAACCTAATCTAATCTTTATTGCTTTATTGCTTCTTCAAAGCAAAATCGTGCAAACGTTTGTACATCTATAGACTTATTTTTAATAAATGAATACTTTTGACCCTACCGACCATCCCCATCGTCGCTACAATCCGCTCACTGATGAATGGGTATTGGTTTCCCCCCACCGGATGAAACGACCTTGGCAAGGACAAGTCGAGAAAGCAGCAGGGGATCGACTCCCCGACTACGATCCGAATTGTTATTTATGTCCAGGTAATAAACGCGCCAATGGTGAGCAAAACCCCGACTATACCAGCACCTTTGTTTTTACCAACGATTTTTCGGCACTTCTGCCAGATACTCCTGCCGCCTCGACTTTCGCTAACCCCTTAACGCGCTTAGAAGCGGTACAGGGGGTTTCTCGCGTGATGTGTTTTTCGCCACATCACAATCAGACTCTTGCTCAGATGCCTGTTGAGGATATACGGACGGTGGTAGATCTTTGGGCAGAGCAGATTAGTGAATTGGGCAAACAGTATCGTTGGGTACAGGTGTTTGAAAATCGCGGTGCGGTCATGGGTTGCTCCAATCCGCATCCCCACGGGCAGGTTTGGGCAAGTAACTTTTTGCCGACGTTGCCAGCAAAAAGCGATCGCCAACAACGGGCTTATTTCGCCGAACATGGGACATCATTATTACTTGATTACGCTGCATTGGAACTCAAACAGCAAGAACGCATTGTAGTCGCCAATGATCGCTGGCTTGCTGTTGTCCCCTACTGGGCGGCTTGGCCCTTTGAAATCCTGCTGCTGCCTCAAAAGCAAGTATTACGTTTGCCCGATTTAACAGATGAAGATCGGGATGCCCTTGCTGACATCCTCAAGCGCTTACTAACCCGCTACGATAACCTGTTTGAAACCTCATTCCCCTATTCTATGGGCTGGCATGGCGCACCGACCGACAAGGGTGATTATGGATACTGGCAACTCTATGCCCATTTCTACCCTCCGCTACTACGTTCTGCTACGGTGAAAAAGTTTATGGTTGGTTACGAGATGCTAGGCGAACCGCAGCGTGACCTCACTCCTGAACAAGCTGCCGAGCGATTGCGGTCACTCTCCGAGGTTCATTACAGCGAAATGGTATCGCCAGCTTGAAAGTGCGGAGTGCGGAGTGTGGAGAAAGACTTTCATTCCATCGATTAGGGAAAAGGCTTGCAGGAGCCAGTGTCTCATAGCAAAGTGCTGAGTGCTGAGTGCTGAGTACAAACGTAGTCTATTTGAGGTGCGAGGGCGATCAACACTGTCAAGAGCCTAAGTGACTACTGCTATACCTTTGGACTCGGATGGTTGTTGAGATCATGACGATTTGCTACATAATAGCTACTATTTTCCCTCTACCGGAGGGAACAAATTAAAATAGTATAGTAGATTACTTTTCTAACGGGAGTGGTTAGAGAGTACGGCAATATGATTCAAACCATAGAGACAGCTAAATTTACGGCTACTGACCTGGATCGATTCGCACAGGAACTGAATCGAGATGGGATTTGTGTGATTCGCGGACTCTTCGATAGAGGACTGATTGAAGAGTGGGCAAAAGCTTTTGATACTTTATTTCGAGAGCGCCAAAATCGACCGGGAGGTTTGGCTCCCCGCGAACAATCCCGCTACTATCTGACATTCCCTTGGGTTTCCCCGTTCGCTAATGCGAATGTTTTTGCCAATCAGGTGATTCTGGGCGTCCTCGATCGCGTATTTGCTCAAGAGTACAAGTTAGTTCAGTTAGGGGCTGATATTCCGCTACAGGGTTCGGAATATCAAGAAACCCACCGGGACTTTCGTCCGCTCTTCTGTGATCAGATCGTAACGCCACTCTACGCCCTAGCGGTCAACTTTCCGCTTGTGGAAGTCACGGAAGAGAATGGCCCCTTCCAGATGGCTCGTGGCACTCACGTCCTGCCCCGTGAAGAGGGTCTGTTGAAGGTTGCTACTGGCGAGATTCCGATAGAGTCTTTCTATATGAAGCCAGGAGATGCGATGATTCGATCGCCCCTAGCATTGCATCGAGGCTCACCGAATAAGACAAACCAACCCAGACCAATGGTTGTCATGGGTTACGTAATGCATTGGCTGCACACGGCAAAAGTGGACTTAACTGTTCCACGGGATTATTACGAGAGCCTACCAGAGCAGACGAGGGAATTACTGCGGTGTCAGGTAGTGGATCGGTTGCCAGAGGATAAGGTCGAAACCTACATAAATTTCAAGTACTAGCACTTCTAGCGGTTTTCAATTGATTGCTTTTGCAGGTCTTGCGTAGGGCACGATATTATCGTGCCCTTAACCTGTTGTCTATGCAACTGTTGACCGTTATATTTCACCTCCACCCCAAAGACAAAAAGCGCACCAAAGACAGAGGATGAGTCCGGAAGGATTTGGGAAGATTCATGATCTATCCTCTATTTAAGGGCAGTACCGTCTTTGCATCCTGGCGATTCTTGGACTGTACTCGTAAGGAGCTACGATGTCTCAGACTGAGCCGACGCCTGAAGCGACTATTAAAACCCAAACCTACACTAATCCGGTCTATAAGGGCTATTTCGCCGATCCATTCGCTTGGAAGTACCAAGGCGTATATTATGCGATCGGCACTGGTCCAGCGGAAGCGAAAGGAGATGTGGAGGAAATCGCGGACGCGACGCACGCCAACTCTACTGAGGAACTACGTGTTTTTCCCCTCCTACGCTCCGATGACTTCCTGAACTGGCATTATGCTGGTAACGCACTACAGCGACCCGACCCTTCTCTCGGCGATAACTTCTGGGCACCTGAAGTGGCTTACTGCGATGGCACGTTCTACCTCTACTACTCGGTAGGGCATGAGGACAAGAATCATCAGTTGCGCGTCGCCACCAGCAATGACCCGTTGGGTCCTTATCAGGACGTTGGAGAGACACTTGTTGACCCTAAGTCCTGCCCCTTCGCCATCGATCCGCACCCGTTTCAGGATGATGATGGGCAGTGGTATCTTTTCTACGCCCGCGATTTTCTGGATACTGAGGGCGGGGTGCGTGCTGGCACGGCACTGATGGTAGACCGACTGGAAGGTATGACAAAGCTCGCAGGAGAAGGGAGAGTTGTCCTGCGTGCCCGTTGTGATTGGCAACGGTTTCTAGCAAACCGCCCAATGTACGGTGGAATCTATGATTGGCACACCTTGGAAGGTCCGAGTGTGCGTAAATATGAAGGTCGCTACTACTGCTTTTATAGTGGTGGGCGCTGGGAGACTGAGAACTATGGCGTGGACTATGGAATTGCCGATAATGTAATGGGTCCCTACTCCGATGTGGGTAACGAAGCTGGACCACGGGTGCTGCGATCGCTTCCTGGTCGCGTTCTCGGTCCCGGTCACAACTCAATTGTTCTCGGTCCGGACGGTCAGACGGATTACATCGTTTACCATGCTTGGGATACAAACATGGAGGCGCGGCGGATGTGTTTAGATCAACTAATTTGGACGCCAGATGGTCCGCGTTCCGATGGTCCCACCTGGACGCCGCAGACCCTGGTCAGTAAATATTGAAATTTATCAAACCAAAAACGATCGCTTCTTAGGACAAAGTCCCAGAAATCAAAGGAAATTAAAAGAATTGGAGTTTGGGCGATCGCCTTTTAGTAACTTATTAATCCGTATCCAACGGTTAACAGCGACATCTAATTTGTGAATGTACAAATAGGGTGGGTTGAAAGCAGATGCTATGCCCGGAACGTGGGAAAGGGCTGTGTTTCATCAACCCTCCCGTAATAGGGTGGGGTTGAAAGGTTCAGCGATCGCTGATTATCAAGTTTCATCAACTCTCCCGCAGTAGGGGGAGGTGAAAGTCTGCATTATTTTCAGAGGAGAGTTGAAAGGCGCACTTCGTTCGGGACTATTCTCATAGTGGTAAACGTTCTAAAAAGGATTAGATGGTAGCCTCATTACCTGATAATTTCTCATTCAGAAGTTTAGCGACACTAATTGGCTAAGAGTTAATTGCCAATGATAAACGACACTAATTTGCGAATTGCGCCATTAATTTGTTAAAAACGACACTAATTTGCGAATTGCGACATCTAATTTGCGAATGTACAAAATTCCAATCGGGATGACAGGATTTGAACCTGCGACCCCCTCGTCCCGAACGAGGTGCGCTACCAAGCTGCGCTACATCCCGTTAAGCTACTCGCTATAACTTATCAATGCTATCATGTCCCATCAACAATGCGCTCCCGACTTGTTAGGATTAACACTGTGTAACTTCAATAAAAGCGTTTGGCAAAGTGGTAGTTAAGCCAGAATGGTTGCGGGTTAAAGCGCCTCAGTGGGAGCGCGTTGGTAATGTTAAAGAAATTTTGCGGGATTTGTCGCTAAATACAGTCTGCGAAGAAGCCTCTTGTCCCAATATTGGGGAATGCTTCCAGGCAGGAACAGCGACATTTTTAATTATGGGACCCGCCTGCACTCGCGCCTGTCCCTACTGCGATATAGATTTTGAGAAAAAGCCTCAACCCCTTGACGCCACGGAACCGACGCGATTAGCAGAAGCAGTGCGGCGTCTGGGTTTAAATCATGTGGTGATTACTTCAGTAAACCGCGATGATTTAGCCGATGGTGGTGCCTCCCAATTTAAAGTCTGTATAGACGCCGTTCGTGCCGTTTCACCCCAAACAACCATCGAGGTGTTAATTCCCGACTTGTGCGGCAACTGGGACGCTTTAGAAGCAATTCTTCAAGCCAGACCGGAAGTACTTAACCACAATACGGAAACTATCCCTCGATTGTATCGCCGGGTGCGTCCTCAAGGGAACTATCAGCGATCGCTTGAACTCCTCAAACGCTCTCACGAGTTAGCCCCCTGGATTTACACGAAATCCGGTTTAATGGCAGGATTGGGCGAAACTGACGCGGAAATTCGAGCCGTTATGGCAGATTTGCGCTCGGTCAACTGCGATATTCTCACAATCGGGCAATATCTCCAACCTACCCAAAAGCACTTAAATGTTGATGACTTCATTACACCAGCTCAGTTTGAGGCTTGGGCGTCGTGGGGCGAATCTTTAGGGT
Organism: Candidatus Sericytochromatia bacterium; assembly: GCA_036703885.1. GTDB lineage: Bacteria > Cyanobacteriota > Cyanobacteriia > Cyanobacteriales > Coleofasciculaceae > CADCTM01. The sequence goes on along the minus strand of DATNQT010000383.1, from coordinate 76 downwards.
TTTTGCAAGTAGTTTCTTCTCCCCTGACTCGTAGTTCTTATCATGCCGAACAGGTGCGGGAGTTGATGAAGCGTTA